>NZ_JBPXRQ010000034.1:0-58390 GCF_051842895.1 Cytobacillus sp. Hm23 | reverse complement strand
GCACGCCGCCAGCGTTCGTCCTGAGCCAGGATCAAACTCTCCAATAAAGTTTGATTGCTCATTTGTTCAAAAAAATTAACGTTGACGCTTTTGTTTTGTTTAGTTTTCAAAGAACATTTCAGCTGCGTTTTTCTTGGAGCAGCTTTATTATAATAACATCGAATCTTGTCTAAGTCAACATCTTTTTTTGTCGACTTTCATCAATAATTGTCGTTGTTTCTTAGCGACGAATAATAATATAACATCTATTTTAATAACAATCAATAGTTTTTTTAATAAAATTTCAAAGAAACTTTATTAATTGTTGAATCTTCATCTAAAGCATTTATTAGACCCCGTTTATAAACAATGTTTCTATTTTTACTAAACTAGAATATAATGATGTTGTTTTGCGCAACAGTCATCGTTTTATAAAGGCTCATTTCGTAAACTTCGTTACTATTTCTACAAAAACATGCAGTATGATGAGCTTTAAAAAGAACTTAATAGTTCCAAAAGTAGACAAAATATCACGAACGCTAGATGTATAAGTCCTTATATCTATGAAAAAAATCAACAATCAATGCGAAAACAGTCTTTATAGAAGAAAAGATGAATGCCAAAAAATCTAGTTATATACATATGTTGATGAATATAGGAACAACAACTTTATGAAAAAACCCCCTAAAAGACAAGTTTAGGGGGAATTAACTATTTGTTTCTCATTTGAGGGAATAACAGCACATCTCTAATGGATGGAGCATTCGTTAACAACATGACTAATCTGTCAATTCCAATTCCTAATCCCCCTGTTGGTGGCATTCCATATTCCAACGCCTCAACAAAGTCCTCATCCATCATATGCGCTTCATCATTGCCTTGCTCACGCTCTTTTATTTGTGCTTCAAAACGTTGCCTTTGATCAATAGGATCATTCAGTTCGGTAAATGCGTTGGCATGTTCACGACCAACGATAAACAGCTCAAAACGATCAGTAAAACGTGGATCTTGTGCGTTTTTCTTAGCTAGAGGAGAAATTTCTACTGGATGACCATAAATAAATGTCGGTTGTATAAGTTTATCCTCTATTTTTTGTTCGAAGAATTCATTTACAATATGTCCATATAGCATATTATCATTTATTTCAACACCATGCTCTTTCGCATGAACACGTGCTTCTTCAACACTCATCTCTTTCCAAAAGTCTACGCCGACATATTCTTTTATTGCGTCAACCATGTGTAGTCTTTTCCATTTTGGCTTTAATTCTACTTCATCATCACCATACAAAACAGTTGTAGACCCGAGTACTTCCTCTGCAATATGAGCGATCATATTTTCAGTTAATGACATAATGTCTTCAAAATCCGCATACGCCTCATAAAGTTCAAGCATTGTGAATTCTGGGTTATGACGAGTAGATACACCCTCATTACGAAATACACGACCGATTTCATAAACTTTTTCTAAGCCACCAACAATTAATCTCTTTAAATGTAATTCAATTGCAATTCTCATATATAAGGGAATATCTAGAGCATTATGGTGAGTAATAAAAGGTTTTGCCGAAGCTCCGCCTGCGATTGAGTGCATCATCGGAGTTTCTACCTCTAAATATCCATTGTTATCTAAATAACGTCTCATGGATTGAATAATTTGGCTTCTAGATATGAACGTTTGCTTACTTTTAGGGTTAGTAATTAAATCTAAATATCGCTGACGATATCTTTGCTCTATATCCTTTAAACCATGATATTTATCAGGTAATGGTCTAAGTGATTTTGTTAATAATTCAAATGAAGTTGCTTTAATAGAAAGCTCCCCAACTTTTGTTTTAAAAACAGTACCAGAAATTCCAATGATATCTCCAATGTCTGCGATGGTAAAAGTCTCATATGGTGCATCACCTACCGCATCTTTTCTAACGTATATTTGGATCTGATCTGTCAAATCTTGAATATGCGCAAAACCAGCTTTACCCTTCCCTCGTTTTGTCATTATTCTACCTGCTATTTTAACTTGTACTTCATTTTGTTCTAACTCTTCCTTAGAGTAGTGATCCAAGGTGGAAATCAGCTCTTTAGCGGAGTGTGTACGTTCAAAACGTTTTCCAAATGGATCAATCCCGTTTTCTTCTAACTTATGTAATTTTTCTCGTCTGACTATTAACTGATCATTCAACTCTTCTGTACTCATACCTATCAACTCCAATATTATTTTTCTAACAAAAAAAGAGATTTTATATACTTCTAGTTCAAAAGAAGCGTAACTTATTCAAGGGCTCTTTCGGTTAACTCAGTTGTTATCTTTACCAAAATAGAATAAAGGAATATGAAAGGAGAAAAAGATATCCCGGTCGCTAGCTGCATACGTGTTTCTATTTAAGAAAGAAAATAACAATCTATACGAAATCTGCCATTGTTAAAAAGAAAAACCCGACAGTGCCGAGTTAATCTGAAATTGAGTTAAGTCTAAAGAATTTAGTTTCTAAAAAGCGTTGGAACCCTTTCCGTTGAAGTTGCTTATGCCTTCAAGGTGAAAGGGTGATACTTTTCTTCCTTTAGAAAAACTGCCAGCGATAGACTGGCAGTATATAAACGTCTTTTAGGGGTTATTATATTCTAGGCCATACTTGATGTCAAACAACTTTCGCTACACTTTGCTGTTTATTTTCCACATCATTAACGAACTTTGTTAGTAGATTTACTAAGTCTGCTCTATTATGACAATCATTTATAGCATTCCTTACTCTTGCATTGCCTTTAATCCCTTTTAAATACCATGCTGCATGCTTTCTCATTTCTTTCACAGCTATGTTCTCATTTTTCAGAGCAATTAGTCGGTCAAGGTGTAAAATACAAACATCTATCTTTTCTCGAATTCCAGGTTCTTCAATTAATTCACCCGTTTCAAGAAATTTGACTGTACGGTATATCATCCAAGGATTACCTAATGCCGCTCGTCCTATCATTACCCCATCACAACCTGTTTGCTCTAGCATCGCTTTTGCATCCTGTGGAGTTTCAACATCACCATTTCCGATGATCGGTATATTAACCGCTTGTTTTACCTGTTTAATGATATCCCAGTTTGCCTTACCCTCGTACATTTGCTCACGAGTTCTCCCATGTAACGATACAGCTTTTCCTCCGGCACGTTCAACTGCCATTGCATTCTCAATTGCAAATATATGATCATCGTCCCAACCCATACGCATTTTCACAGTGACAGGTTTTTGTACAGCATCAACGACAGCAGCAACCATCTCATATATTTTAGCTGGATCAAGCAACCATTTTGCACCTGCATCACACTTTGTAATTTTGGGAACAGGACATCCCATATTAATATCAATAATATCAGCTGTTGTGTTTTGTTCTACAAATTTCGCAGCTTCTACAAGAGTCTCTTTTTCTCCACCAAATATTTGCAAGCTGAGCGGCTTCTCTCGTTCATCAATATAGAGCATACCTAACGTCTTTGCATTTTTATATAGAATGGCTTTATCGCTTACCATTTCTGCACAAACAAGCCCTGCACCAAATTCTTTTACAGTTAGACGGAAGGCTGAATTACATACACCAGCCATAGGAGCTAACACAACAGGGTTTTTCATTTGTAAATCACCAATCTTTAGCATATTTGTCCCTCCTTGTTGAATACTTCTAATCTATATAATTGACTTATAGGTCACTAAATGGCGATAACTCACCTATACTTACTTCAAGTTTATCCGAAATATTTTTCATTAACTCTTCGCTAGGTAATCGATTTCCTCTCTCAACCTCTCCTAACACAGTTATTGAAACCCCAAGATCTTTTGCAAAACTTTCTTGGGTATAGCCCTTTAGCTTTCGAAAAGCTCGAATACGTCTTCCCCAATTCTCCGTTTCCATACATGTACCCCTTCTCTATCAATTAATTTGTTGATATTAACCGATGATGAATCGACATCCTTTACAAGGACAGCATGTTGATCGATCTCTAACAATGGTACCATGACGAACGCTCTTTCAAGCATACGTGGATGTGGAACAATAAGTTGCTCTGTTTCAATATTTTCTTGATTATATAACAAAATGTCAAGGTCAATTGTTCGAGGACCCCACCTAATTTCCCTTTTTCTTCCTAATTGTTCTTCTGTATGCTGACAAATCGTTAATAAATCAAGTGCTGAAAGGTCTGTATTAACTTTAATTACCATATTGAGAAATTGATCCTGATCTGTATAACCAACAGGGTTTGTTTCATAAATTGATGAAGTTTTCATTATAGTAATTTGAGGATGCAATTGTAAACTTTTAATAGCTTTAAACATATATAATTGTCTATCACCTTGATTAGAACCTAGTGCAATATAAGCTTCTCGTGTCATTTAGCGACTCCTTGTTATGAATACTGCTACATCTTTATAATAACCCGGAATTGGCGGGCCAGGCTTTGTTATTTTCACAGTACATTCTTCTATTGGAACGAATGTTGCTAATAAATCAGCTGCAATTCTTTCGCCCACTGCTTCTATTAACTTATATGGTTTTCCCTCCACAATACGTTGGCAAATTTCATATACTTCACCATAGTTAACTGTATTCTGTAATTGATCAGTTTGACCGGCACTTGATAAGTCGAGGTGAAGCTCAACATCTACTAAAAACCGCTGTCCTAATTTTGTTTCTTCAGTAAATACCCCATGATAACCATAAAACATCATTTCATTTACAACTATTTTATCTATTGTTCTTCACACCTTTCCCTACCAAGGCATCCATCATCGTGGCCATTCTAGAAATTTGCATAACATCATGAACTCTTACGATATGGCATCCTTTTTCTATACCTAAACAAACAGTCGCACCGGTACCTTCTACACGTTCAGCTGGTGGTAAATCCAAAACTTGTCCAATGAAAGACTTTCGAGATGTCCCTAATAACACAGGGTATCCAAGCTTGTTTAACTCATCTAAATGTCGTATGATTTCAAGATTCTGTTCAAAAGATTTTGCAAAACCAACACCAGGATCTAAAATGATGTTGTCATCTTTCACTCCGGCAGATTTAACTATAGACACACACTCTCTCAAATCATTAAGCACATCAACAATAAAGTTTTGGTAATTACGGTTAGTCCGATTATGCATTAATACAATTGGAACTTGATAATGTGCAGCTACCTCGGCCATTTTTCGATCAGCCTTAGCACCCCAAACATCATTGATAATATGAGCACCAGCCTCAATTGCCTGCTTAGCTACTTCAGCCTTATACGTATCTATAGATATCGCCACATTCACATTTGCCGCAACTTCTTTTACAACTGGAATAACTCTTGATAATTCTTCATCTAACAACACTTTGTTTGCCCCAGGGCGTGTTGATTCTCCTCCGATATCAATAATATCAGCACCTTCAGAAGTCATTCTCTCGGCATGTTTTACAGCTAATTCAATCGAATTATATTTACCCCCATCTGAAAATGAATCAGGTGTAGCATTGACTATACCCATAATATAGGTCTTCTTAGTAAAATCTAGATGATAAGGTCCACATGATAACTGTAAAGGCTGACCTTTCACACGTTTCACTCCTTCCAAAAGCTTTGTAGGTCAACCCTACTCCATAACGATTTTTTCGTTTCATTGTACTGCTTCTTCAAAGTATTAAAAACGATGCCCTTATTTCCCTGAAAATATCTTTGTTCTATTTTATTTATCGGTATCAATTCTTGAATCGAATTTGTTACAAACACCTCATCAGCCATTAGTATTTCATCTGGTTTAAATAACCCTTCATCAATATGCAGACCATTATGTTTTGCAAGAGTCATTACAAACTGTCTTGTAACTCCGTTCAAAATCCCTGTTTCCAGAGAAGGTGTGTAGATTTTATCGTTCTTTACCCAAAAAACATTCGACACAATCCCCTCTGCAATAAATCCTTTTTGAGATAGAAATATCCCTTCCTTTGTCGCATCTACTCCTATCTCTCTCTTCCCAAAAATATTGTTTAAAAAATGATGTGACTTTAAACGACTTTTTCCTTCTGGTGTATTCCTCTTTGTTTTTAGAAATACACCAGTTTTTTCTACAGCTGGTACTTGTAGTGGTTTCATATATATAATGACGGTAGGCTCTGTATAATGTTCAACCGACAAACCGATATCTCCTACTCCAGCTGAAACATTCAATCTAACATAAGCATTTGAAAGGTTATTCTTGTTAAGTAAACGAGTAATTATTGAAAAAATCTCATCTCGATTCAGCTCTATATCTATTGCTAAACTGTTTAACCCTTCATTTAACCTTGAAAGATGATCGTCCAACAAAAAAGGGTGTCCATCATATACTGCAAGTGTCTCAAACAAACCTATTCCATACATATACCCATGGTCAAATGGAGAAATCTTCGCATCTTCTTTTTTAAAAATATTGCCGTCTAAGTAAATATACATAAACTGATTTATTTTACTTCCCTGTATTGATCAATAAAATTTTTAAGTAGCCGTTTACCGAAAGCAGTCATAATAGACTCTGGATGAAATTGAACACCTTCAATAGGTAAGGTTTTATGTCTGATCGCCATAATCTCATCTTCTTCAGTCCAAGCTGTAATTTCAAAACAATCAGGTAAAGTCTCTCTTTTCACAATTAAAGAATGGTATCTCGTTGCAGTTAAAGGATTTTCAATATCTTTAAAAATTGTTTTTTGATTATGAAAAATTTGAGATGTTTTTCCATGCATTAATTTATCAGCTCTTACAACATCTCCACCAAATGCCTGAGCAATCGATTGGTGTCCTAAACACACTCCGAAAAGTGGAATTTTCCCAGCAAAATATTGGATAGTTTCTAGGCTTATACCTGCTTCATTAGGGCTACATGGCCCAGGGGAAATCATAATGAAGCTTGGGTTTAACTCCTCAATTTCTTTTATCGTTATTTCATCGTTACGCTTTACTACCAACTCTTCTCCTAATTCACCTAAGTATTGTACTAGGTTATACGTAAAAGAATCATAATTATCGATCATTAAAATCATTATCGTCACCTCATCAATATTTTTTGTGCTTTAGCATCCCTTCAAGTGAAAAGTTAGCAAGCTTCAATGTTCAAATTTACTCGAATGAGTTTACTTCCTTAGCTTCACATAATTCTATAGCCTTCCACAGCGCTTTAGCTTTTTTTAATGACTCTTTATACTCATATTTTGGATTTGAATCAATTACAATACCTGCACCTGCTTGAATATGAGCAATACCATCCTTTACAACCATTGTTCTAATAACTATATTTAATTCAAGATTATCTGAGAAGCCTATCCAACCAATTGACCCTGTATACATTCCTCTACGTACAGGTTCTAACTCTTCTATAATTTCCATCGTCCTCACTTTAGGTGCCCCAGTAATCGTTCCACCAGGGAAGACAGCTCTAATTAAATCATACGCATTCTTATTTTCACCTAACTTCCCTTTCACATTTGAGACGATGTGCATTACATGTGAATATTTCTCAATAATCATAAATTCATCAACTTCTACCGTTCCATATCTACAAACTCGCCCTAAGTCATTCCGCTCCAAGTCAACGAGCATAACATGTTCAGCCCGTTCCTTCTCATTTTGAATAAGCTCATTGGCAAGCTTAACATCTTCTTCATGAGTTGTCCCACGAGAGCGGGTCCCTGCAATCGGACGCGTACTCACTTCTTCTCCATCTTTTTTAATAAGAAGCTCTGGAGAACCGCTGACAATTTGAACATCGCCCATTTCCAAATATGCCATATATGGGGATGGGTTTAACTCACGTAATTGTTCATAAATGTCAATAGGGTGCTTTGTAATGGATTTTGATTGCCGTACGGATAAATTAATCTGAAAGACATCACCTTGTGCAATATAATTTTTTACCTTTTCTACCGCTTCTTTAAATTCTTCTTCAGACATTGATACATTTTGATGCTGATTTGCATGTGTAGGATAAGCGAAATTTAGTTCATGACTTATCTCTACACTCCACATCCTCTCATAATGATCTAAACGTTTCTGTGTTTTTTCATCATCTCCGTTATCAATTGTCATTAGCCATAGTATATTCTCATTATGATCATAAACAAAAATGTCATCAAAAATAAAAAAACAAATATCAGGTGTAAGTAAATCATCAGCAGCCACTGTAGGTAATTTCTCAATTTGTCGAACATAATCATAGCTTATATAGCCAATAGCACCACCTTGAAAATCTGGTAAGCTAGGTACATGTTCAGTTTTATATTTCCTCATCCATTCCTTAAGAACTACAAGTGGATCCCCTTCTATTGTAGAGCGTTGACCATGTTCTATAATTTCAACCTGATTATTTTTTCCTTTAATTGTTGCAAACGGCCTTAGACCAATTATGCTATATTTCCCTCCACGCCCACTTTCAAGTAGCATGTGATACGGTTCATCTTTTGATAAGTATTTATATCTTTTAAACCACTCATCTTCTTTTATAGGTAATTTCCTAGCTACAGGTCTTCTTTGTTGCATCGTGTCACACTCCTTACTCCAAACTAAAACTGATAAGCCTATTGTACAAGAATGTCTCTAAGAGTTCACCTTCCAGCATCTAAAATTTCGAATGAAAGTGTAAAAAGAGTTATGAAGACTTAAAATAGTTAATATATCTCCCGTGTTTATCACTATAGCTAGAACCTTACCTCTTTAATTAAAAGCTCTTCTCGTAAATTTCGTAAATATTGTATCTATGCTTGATCAATTAAGGCAACTATCATAGCCTTTAATGATGCTACGAACGTTAGATTTATACGTTCTTATGTCTTAGTATGAAACACTACATAATACGAAATCAACATTTTAAAAAAGACTCTTTTAGCAAATTTTGTTGCTAAAGAGTTTTATGAGAACTCAATAATTTTAAACGTAGCAAAGATGCCACGTATATTGGATATACGTGCTTATACCTTAGAATGCAAAGCAACAATCAGCAAAAAAACAGCTCCGTTAAGGCGCTGTTTTTTAAAAAATTATTTCTTATAAAGTTCTATTCTTCAAATTGATATAGTGGTGTACTCAAATATCTCTCACCATTACTTGGAATAATTGCTAAAACTTTTTTTCCTTTTCCTAGCTGCTTCGCTACTTTTAATGCCGCACATATTGCTGCACCCGACGATATCCCACCTAAAATACCTTCCTCTTTAGCAGCACGACGTGCATATTCAAATGCTTCTTCAGTAGTAATCTTCAAAATATCGTCATACACATCCGTATTTAAAATATCTGGTACGAATCCTGCACCAATACCTTGAATTTTATGCGGTCCTGGTTTACCTCCAGATAATACAGGTGAATCTGATGGTTCAACAGCCACAATTTTTACATTTGGATATTTATCTTTTAATACTGAACCTGCTCCAGTAATTGTTCCGCCAGTTCCTATCCCTGAAACAAATGCATCTAATTGATCACCCATTTGTTCAACTATTTCTACTCCTGTAGTTAGCTTATGAACTTCAGGGTTTGCCTCATTTTTAAATTGCTGTGGCATAAAGTATCCGTGATCTTCACGCAATTCACTAGCCTTACGTATTGCTCCGCCCATTCCCTCACTACCAGGAGTTAACACGATTTCTGCACCGTAAGCTTTTAGTAAATTTCTTCTTTCTAAACTCATTGTTTCTGGCATTACTAAGATCGATTTATAGCCTTTGGCTGCTGCAACCATCGCTAAACCAATTCCTGTATTACCACTTGTCGGTTCAACGATTGTATCACCCTGTTTTAGTAACCCTTTCTTTTCCGCTGCTTCAATCATTGCTAAAGCAATTCTATCCTTTACACTACTCCCAGGATTCATAAATTCTAACTTTAAAAATACTTCAGCAGAATCGTCTTCGACAAGACGGTTTAACTTTACAATTGGTGTTTGGCCGATTAACTCATTAACAGAATTAACAATTTTCATTTTATCACCTCTTAATTCCGAGTATTTTGATTTGTTTTGTATACAATAAATGTACTCGAAATTATAGAAATTGTCAATTATTTTCAAGTCTCATTTAAAAAGATTTATTTATTTGCATCTTTACCATAAAACCAAGACACTTCTGCCTCATCCCAAAATGGTTGTGCAGATATCGGGCCATCCATTTGTTCGAGTGCTATTTGCCTTCTTATTTGGTCCTTCATACTTTCAAAAGAGTAGTTAATTCCGTCTATTTTCTCATGTAAAAGAACGACTGCAAAACCACCTTCTACTGTTATCGGCTGACTCCATTCATTTTGTTTTAATTGTTCAGCAGTTTCAAAATACTCTTTAGGTACTAATTTACTATCAGATGAAAGGACACCTAGCTCCCCTCCATAATTAGCGGTAAATTCATCAACAGATTTCTCCATGGCTAGCACATCAAAACTCGACCCTTCTTTTAATTCATTATAGACTTGTTCTGCCTCTGCCCTTGATTTTACAACTATATGTGATAGATGATACTTTGTTTCAATATTATATAATTCTTTGTTTTTTTCATAAAAGTCTCTTATTTCGTCCTCTTGAACGTTTGCATCTTTTGTTAGTAATTGTTCAAGTAACATGCTGTAACGGATTTGTTCTCTCCATTTCTCGTCATCCCAATCATCATTAGCAAGTGAGAAATATTTTTTAATCATCTTTAACTCTCTCTCAACGGACTCCTCATCTGTTTGTATATTATATTTTTCAGCTAATAGTTCAATTACTTTTCTATCGATTATATTTTGTAAAGTTGCTTTTCCATATTCAGCTTCTAACTCATTGAGCCACTGTTGTCTATATATATCTTCATTCCCTACAGATGCAATAATTTCTTCTGATTCTGTTTGTATAATCTTTTCATTAAAATTAACAGGCTTTGTAACATCAACTACATCTTGCTTGTCATCAATCAAAATTAAGATTGTAAAACAGTTTAAAATTACAAGGCCAAAAACAAGTATCCATAACGCTTTTTTACTCAACTTTACCCCCTCCATTTTGCTAAAGGTAATTTTCGTATTCATTATGGTTTTTTTCACAACAAGACAAGACATCCATATAGCTAACTTTCGAGACATCTATCTTTTGACGTTTATTCTGTATAGGTTGTGCTTTATCGTTGTATGAATTAAACCCGTATTCAACAAATATTCGTAACATCTTATCATATGTAAATGATACTAGTTTCACAATAAAATATCTTACTATGCTAATAACAAAGTTACCGTGAAAAGCTATTATTTGTTTATGCTGTTTACACAGTGATTGTTGTTTTTCATACTAATAAACACAGAATCATATATAAGACTTACTATCGTAATTTTGTATAAATAACAACAAAATTTAGGAAAGAGCCATTATTTAAAGCCTCTGATGGAAAGAGTCTTACTCAATTACATCGCTTCTTTTTTAAGAGCCTCAAGTTCTTCTTTTGAAAACAAATACTTTTGATTACAAAAATGGCATTGTGCTTCAGCTTGGCCTTCCTCCACAATGATTTCTTCTATTTCGTCAGGACCTAAACTAATAATTGCATTTGCAAACCTTTCTTTTGTACAGTTACATTTAAAAGTTACGGGTTGTTTGTCTAATATTTTCACATGATCTTTTTCTATTAGTTCACAAATAATTTGTTCAGGGGATAACCCTTTTTCAATTAATTTAGATATAGGCTCTATCGTTTTTAACCTTTCTTCTATTGCAACAATCGTATCCTCATCTGTGCCTGGCATGAGTTGTATAATAAACCCACCTGCAGCAAGAATAGAATTATCAGGGTTAACTAGAACACCTACTCCAACAGATGATGGGGTTTGCTCAGATGTTACAAAATAATATGTAAAGTCTTCACCTAACTCTCCAGAAACAATCGGAACTGAACCAGTAAAATTCTCACGCAAACCTATATCTTTCACCACAGTTAAAAAACCATTTGTCCCTACGGCCCTTGCCACATCTAGCTTGCCATGTTCATTTAGATCGAAGTGTGTTTGTGGATTGGATACATACCCTCTCACTTCTCCATGTGCATTGCTATCCACGATAATTGCTCCAATTGGCCCACCAGCATCTACTTTAATCGTAATTTTTTCGTCACCTTTTAACATCGCACTCATCATTACGCCTGCAGTCATTGTTCTTCCTAATGCGGCTGAGGCTGTCGGCCATGTATATTGACGACGCTGAGCTTCTCCGACAGTTTCTGTTGTCTTTACTGCATATATTCTGACTTGCCCATCATAAGCTAAGGCTTTTACTAAATAATCAGACATGGTTGTTAATACCCCTTTCACTGATGCAACTATATAATAATTAATTCAATAAGTATGTTAAAACACAATTAGTTTTTATAAGAATCTTGATTCTTTTGATAAATCAGTTGTAAACCTTTTAACGTTAAGAATGGATCGACAACATCTATAACAGTTGACTCATCAGCAATTAATGATGCAAGTCCACCTGTAGCGATAACTGTTGGTAAAACATTAGCTTGAGCTTTTATTTTCTTTACAATTCCTTCTACTTGACCAACATAACCGTACAATATTCCAGATTGCATTGCAGAAACTGTGTTCTTGCCAATAACATGATCTGTATGTGCAATTTCTATTCTAGGTAACTTAGCTGCTTTGGAATATAACGCCTCCGTTGAAATGGCAATCCCAGGAGCTATAGCCCCACCCATATATTGTTTCTGCTCATTAATGTAACAATAAGTTGTTGCAGTACCAAAATCGACAATGATAAGTGGACTTCCATATAAATGCATTCCCGCTACTGCATTTACGATTCGATCTGCCCCTACTTCTCTTGGATTATCTATTTTTATATTTAAACCTGTTTTTATTCCTGGGCCAACGATTAACGGATTTATATTAAAATACTTGTGACACATTCTTTCCAGCGCAAACATAATTGGTGGAACGACAGAAGAAATAATGATGCCGTCAATATTTGAAAAATCTAAATCTACGTGCTTAAATAACGCTTTGATTATCATGCCATATTCATCTTCAGTTTTATTTCTACTCGTTTCAATCCGCCAATGATATTTAAGCTCATTTTGTTCATAAACACCTAAAACGGTATTAGTATTCCCGACATCTAAGACAAAAATCATTTCATCACCACTTTTATCAAAATAACTGTTATTCAAAACTATTACTACATAAAAATAACAACATATTCCTCATCATACCACAAATGGTTACAAAAGCGCATGGTGTCAGCTTATGCTAGTATACCAATCAGATTTAGTCAACAACAGAAGAGCCCAAGCATATTCAAAAAGTCTGTTTTCGCAATGCTTGTTGCTTTTCGTTCTAAGATATAACACGGAAACAACAATAGTTTCATGGCATCTTTTCTTCTATAATATGAAGATAATTATACAAGACTTCTTTTTACTGTCGTAATTTTGTATAAATAACAACAAAGTTTACGAAAAGAGCCTTCAAAAAAGATGCCTCGAAAAACCGAGACATCTTCTTAACCCTTCATCTTTACTAATTTTCGATCACAAAGCTAAATTAATCTTGTTGATCTTGATCATCAGATGGAGCTTCTTCTTTTTTAGTGCTAATGTTTACTTTCACATCATCCGAACTGCTCTCTTCAATACGATCAGGTAATCTTCCATTATCTATTAAATACTTAATTTGTTCAGCATCAAGTGTTTCAACCTCAAGTAAGGTTTTTGCTACTAGTTCGAGCTTATCACGGTTTTCTGTCAAAATGTCTTTAGCTTTCGCATAACATTCTTTAATAAATCTTTGTATCTCTATATCAATGTCATGTGCAATGGCATCACTATAGTTTTGCTCGTTATGAAGGTCGCGGCCTAAGAACACTTGACCTCCTTGAGCCTGACCAAATTGCAATGGTCCAAGCTTATCACTCATACCATATTCTGTTACCATTTTTCTTGCAATACCAGTTGCTCGTTGGAAGTCATTATGAGCACCCGTACTCACTTCACCGAAAATGATCTCCTCAGCAACACGTCCACCTAATAAGCCAGTAATTTTATCTAGCAACTCAGGCTTAGTCATAAAGTAGCGATCTTCTTTAGGTAGCATTACTGCATAACCACCGGCTTGACCTCTTGGAACAATCGTCACTTTATGTACGACATCTGCTTCATCCAGTACAACACCGATAATTGTATGTCCAGCTTCATGGTAAGCAACGATCTTCCGTTCCTTTTCAGAGATGACACGGCTCTTTTTAGCCGGTCCAGCAATTACACGGTCTGTAGCCTCATCCATATCGAGCATATCAATTTTCTTTTTATCGCGTCTTGCCGCTACTAAAGCAGCTTCATTTAATAAATTCTCTAAATCAGCACCTGAAAAACCAGGAGTGCGCATGGCGATTGCTTTTAAATCAATAGAATCTGCTAGCGGTTTATTGCGTGCGTGTACTTTCAACACCGCTTCTCTTCCATTAACATCTGGTCGATCGACAGTAATCTGACGGTCAAAGCGACCTGGGCGAAGTAATGCAGGGTCCAAAATATCTGGGCGGTTTGTTGCTGCTATAATAATAATTCCTTCATTCGCACCAAAGCCATCCATCTCAACTAACAATTGGTTTAATGTTTGTTCACGCTCGTCATGACCTCCACCAAGGCCAGCACCACGTTGACGTCCTACGGCATCGATCTCATCAATGAAGATAATACAAGGAGCATTTTTCTTCGCATTTTCAAATAAGTCACGAACACGAGACGCACCGACACCAACAAACATTTCCACGAAATCAGAACCACTTATGGAGAAGAAAGGTACGCCAGCTTCTCCGGCAACAGCCCTAGCTAATAATGTTTTACCTGTACCTGGAGGGCCAACTAGTAAAACACCTTTTGGGATGCGAGCGCCTAGTTCTGCAAACTTTCTAGGGTCCTTCAAAAACTCAACGACTTCAACTAACTCTTGTTTCTCTTCATCAGCACCAGCCACATCTTTGAATTTTGCTTTTTTCTTTTCTTCATTATAAAGTTTAGCTTTACTTTTACCAAAGTTCATCACACGGCTTCCACCGCCTTGAGCTTGGTTCAGCAAGAAGAAAAATAAAATAATGATGATCACAAATGGAATGATTGAAGTGAAAAACGTAACCCATCCACTTGTTTCTTTTGCTGGAACAAAATCGACTACACTATTTTCTGCTGCAATTGTATCAATCCGCTGTAACATTGCCTCTGAAAAAGGTGTTGGTGTGTATGTAATAAAATACTGCTCTTCACTCTCATAAGATCTTAATTGACCTTTAATCTCATATACCCCTCGTGCAGGTTGTATTGCAAGAGATTTAACATTATTGCCCTCTAAATTAGCTATGAATACATCATATGACATTTCCTCAGTTGTTTGATTAGTATTGTTGAAGACACCAACTATACCAATAACAACTAGAAAAATTAATAAATAAAATATAGTATTACGAAAAATCCGATTCATTCCTTACCTCCTCCCACGGTAAAAAAACTATACTCAATAGTATCATAGAAAAACATACCAATACAATTAATTTACTGTTATTATTTTGCTTTTTAAAAATATTATTTATGATTCCGTATATACTTCAGGTTTAAGGACCCCTATGTATGGCAAATTGCGATATTTCTCAAGATAATCTAAGCCATAACCTACAACAAATTCATCAGGTACAATAAAGCCTACATAATCTGCTTCTACATCAGACTTGCGTCCAGAAGGTTTATCTAATAATGTAACAATTTTAATTGATTTGGCCTTACGGTAGCGAAATAATTCCACTAGATAGCTTAAAGTTAAGCCACTATCGATAATGTCTTCGATAATTAAGATATCTCGTCCTTCTACAGATGTGTCTAAATCCTTTAATATTTTTACCTCTCCAGATGATACTCTTGATGTACCATAGCTAGAAACATCCATAAAGTCCATTTCAAGGTATGTGTCAACCCTTTTTAATAAGTCAGCCATAAAAGGCATTGCGCCTTTTAACACGCCAATAGCTAGTGGGAATTTCTCTTGATAATCTTTTGTTAGAACTTCACCTAATTCCTTTACTTTTTCTTGAATTTCTTTTTCTGTAACTAATACTTTTTGAATATCATGATTCATGACTACTTTCCTCCTAGAAGATCAATGCTTCTTAAACTGTAATAAAATATATTGTTTATTTCCATTAAGTTCAGTCTCAAAAGAAGACTTTTTTAAGCCAGGTAACCAAATGATTCTTCCATATCTATCCTCAACAACAGGCCACTCATCCCTTTCATATAAAGGGATTTTTTGATCAATAAAAATATCTTTAATCTTTTTTGTCCCATCAGATCCTTTTAATGTCATCTTATCGCCAGGTTTCCTCGTACGAATAACTAGCGGTAACTCGACACTGTTTATGTCTAAGACAATAGAATGGTTCCCATTTACCCTATTCGGTAATTGCTCTATGATTTCACTAAAAATTAGGTCACCATTAGGCAATTCAATTTGACTAGGAACTTCATGAACGTAATTATATGCTTTTATTGCTCTTTCATCATATGTAAAGATAAAATCATCATAGGATTTAACAACTTTCAAACCCATTGGATAATGTAATGTTCCTGATGGATGATCATTATTCAGAGCTGCTAGAAAGTCGTTAATATGTATTGAGGAAAGAGATGGTGGAACCTCCTGATAAAGATATTTTAATATTAGTTGAATCCCTCTCCTTTGTAAAGGAATAGGTAACTTAAGATAAGACTCTCTACTAATAATAATAGTATTGTCTTTCTTCTTCACTACTTTATTCAATTCATTTTCTGTTAATTCCTTTAAATAATTTTGATCCTCTATCATCATCTCACTAAATTGTTGAACTCTTTCATGCACTCGTTCATTTTCTCGTTTTAAATAAGGAAGCACATGATGTCGAATTCGATTGCGGGTGTAATCATCCTTTTCGTTACTTGGATCTCGACGGGGCTCTAACCCAATGCTTTGACAATAATGCTCAATTTCTTCTCTACTTAAACTTAATAGGGGGCGTATAATATGACCGATACTAAACGGTCTCTTTACAGGAATCCCTGCATAACCTAACCCTGTACTTCCTCTAACGAGCTTCATTAAAACTGTCTCAATTTGATCATCTCCATGATGACCAAGAGCTAAATATTGAGCTTCATATTTTTTCATCATTGACGAAAAAAAACGATACCTGCATTCTCTCGCAGCTACTTGGGTACTTATTTTCTTTTTTTGTTTATATTCACTCACATTTATTTGTGTTGCTTCACAAATAATCCCTAATGAGCTACAATGCTGTTCAACAAATCGCATCTCATTCTCTGATTGCTTACCACGAAACATATGATCTACATGAGCTACAACTAACTTTAAACCGAAGCTCCTTTTCAAACCAATAAGCAAGTGAAGAAGTGCTAAGGAATCAGGCCCTCCAGATACACCTACAATGATCGTTGAATTTTCTGTAATTAACTCATGACGTTTAATAAAATCATTTAGCTTATTTATCATCTGCAATTCAACCCTCTACTACTCATCGTTCTACAGAATCTTGTCCCCCTATCGTACATGATTATCTAAGTTTCTGCAAAAAAGATGGCTAGCAACTCAAATTCATAATAACTGACTATATATGTATAGCCAATAGACAACAATTATTACTAGAAATAATAATGTAAACTCTAAAAAGCTCTTTTTCTTACTCCTTTTTCCGCCTTTCCTTCTATTACTTATAGAGCTACTCTTAATTGACTGATTGGTCGTAGTTTGCTTATTGGAAACATATTGTTGATTCATTACGAGTAATAGGTCTTTTCTCATATTAGATGCACTACTATATTTCCCTTCTATTGCATTTTCTAAAACAGTTGAATACTTCCTTAATAATACATTTGATTTTATAGCATTCTTAAGTTCATCTCCTCCATTCCTACTTCTAGAAAATCTATTTGGATAGGCTATATTTATAATGATCATCGCTACTGCAAATAAATCATAAGATGGTTCAGCTTTTCTAGAACCCTTTCCCCAATAACCACGGTCAAAAAACTCAGTAAATTCTTTTATTGATCTCCCTATTAATGTCGTTCCCCCCACATCTAGTAACCGTATTTTCGGAGGAGGAGCTGTCACTAATAGGTTATCTGGCTTTAGATCACCAAAGACCCACCCTTCACGATGAAGTATGTCAAGTTCAGCTAATAATTGTAAACATAATATGCCAATCCATTCATTACCACGCCTCTTTATAAATTGTAATAATGCCTCTCCTTTTATATATTCCATTACATAAAAAGCCGTAGGAGAGTCAAAGCCACGACGCTCCCAATCGTCAACATCTAGCAAAGAAGGTCCCAAGTATGACCTCCGGACCCTCAAAAAATGTTTAAGTACATTAACTTCTGACGATATTGACATGCTACTATCACTAATCTTAACAGCGACTAGACCGGTAGGACTTTCTGATAAATAAACTGATCCCGTAGCACCTTTACCAAGTAAACTTTTAATCTTATATTTATTTTTATGCCACTTACCGACAATTACCGTCCCAACTGGTACACTACATGCCTGTTTCTTCGAAATATTGTTCATCTCGAGAAATCAAGCTCCTTAACGATCGTTTCTTTTTAAAATAAGTCAATGCCTCTCTAATGGCAGGCCCTGTAGGGGTCATCCCTCCTGATGTTAACTTAGGAAATATTTTAGTTAATGAATCTAGATGTGGATTCCAATCCAGGACTTTCTCGACATCTTTCTTTTTGCCTGGAAATGATAACACTGAAAACCGATTCGAGCCAATACGCGCATTTAAACTAATCGACAAATCCAACAACGCTTCTTTCACAGTTGGTAATTTATGCTTCATACTAGCGCTCGTATCTACAAGAATAAGAACTTCTAACTCAGCAGTTTCCCCTAGCTCATCAACCACTTCCATCACTTCTCCACGTTTTTCAGGTGATAAGTCCTCCATTGAAGTTCCTGAACCAAGTATGTGCTGTAATTCTTTATTTACCACTCCTTGTAATGTTTGTGTCATTGCTTTTCTAGTTACCATTTGTACAGTTTGTGACAATTGCTTAGTATAGACAACCTCGCTAACTCCTCCTCCTGCCATTGAAATACCTTCTATTTCCGCTAATCCACGATTTTCTATTTTATCCTCTTCCATCACGCCAATAACGTTAACTGTCACTCCCTGCTCTTTAGCAAGTGTTGCCATAGCCACAGGATCTTCTCCATGATTTGAGCACCCATCAGTTATGAGTAATATTTGTTTTAATGTACCTTTATCCACCTTTTATTCCCTCCTCAAATGGTTATTACCATCTTCGACTGAATAAAAAGTTTTTATACTTCGTACTCTTTACTGCGCTTTTTTTTCATACATATGAGCAGGTATTGCAGCCCATTTAGGAGTGTTATGATCAACCTTTGCTACTACGATTGTCATATCATCGTCAATGTTTCCTGAACGAGTACGGATCACTTCCTCCATAATTAAATCTGCGACATGTTGAGGATCTTTCGTTTGTAAATCTTTTATTTTTCGCTTCATCCAAATATCGTAATTTTCTACATGCTTGGGACCTTCAAAAATTCCGTCACTCATCATAATTAATAGATCCCCTGCTTTCAATTGCTCACTAACAACATCTACCTCAAAGTCTTGAATAATTCCCATAGGTAAGTTACTAGCACAAATACTAATAACTTTCTCTCCTCTCTTAATAAAGCTAGGTGATGACCCGATTTTCAAAAATTTAGCACTCGCGTCTTGCAAATCAATCATGACTAGGTCGAGGGTTGAGAATATCTCATCAGTTGTTCTTAAAGAAAGAACAGAGTTTACCGATTTAATCGCTACCTTTTCTTCTATGCCCGATTTTAGAATTTTTTGTAACAACTCCAGAGTCTCATTACTTTCATGGTGTGCTCTCTGGCCATTTCCCATTCCATCACTAATCGCAATTGCATATTTCCCTGCCCCTAATTCAATCGTTGAGTAACTATCACCGGATATTAATCCTCCACCTTTTGCTGCATGAGCAACACCTGTATCAACTTTGTATGTCTTTGCTGATCCAAATGTCGCTTGGCAATAGCCATTAGGATATGCTGCACATTCCTCCTTTGTAACAATGATCGTCTCCTGTAAAATATCAGAAAGCATAGGTGCAATTAACTTCTCGCTCTCCCCTCGGCCATTGCAAAATGGAATGCTCATTTCTATGTCAATATTTCCTTGTTCTAAACAATAAATTTCGACATGCCCTATCTCAACCCCGAAACCTTGCACAGCATCTAATATTTGCTCCTCCTGTACATGATGGTTATCTCTTTCCCGTTTAATCTCGTTAGCAAAGTCCCCCATCACCTGGGATACGCCTAACAACTGTTCAGCAACCAGCTTCCTACTCTCTCGAATTTGTTCTTTCAACTTCTGATTGGCGTAATGTAATGTCAACTCATCCTTAATTACATTTATAACCTTATCTGGTTTTATACAATGCTTATTCCACTCACGCTGTAGATGATAATTCTCTTCCAATGTGGATTGCTCATATTCATGCATAATATTCTTCATATAATCATATGTTTTATTAAGATTGTTCGTCCAACATTGATCTTTTTTATAGCATAATTGGCATGTCCTCATTGTGACATTACTTAAAACATAATCAATTTCAACGTCCTCATCCATATGATTAGCAGATTGATTGTAATTTTCGAAACTACTAGATAAAGCTTGAAAAACTGATGAAAATTGGGATACACGACTTGCCGTGACATCTCTTACTTTTTGTAAATACTGTTGTTGCTCAGACATATTTTCAATTGTTCCTGGTATATATTTTGCGATTTGCGAAATGAATGATTGAGGAGTTAATAGAAATATAAAAATGGCTAATAACGATTCAATAACACTTAATTGAAGCTGATTAGCGTCATTATACATTCCTAATAAAAGAGTACCAATGAGAAGTCCAACTGATACGCCTATTTTCCGGCCATCTTTTAGTAAACCTCCAAGTAATCCAGAAAATGCAAGCAAACTCATCTGAAATAGACTTCCGATATTTGCAAGGCTTAATATTAACCCGGTAACCACACCTACTGTCGTTCCAATCGTGGCACCTGCAGCACAAGCAAGTAGGAGAACAAAATACCTTGAAGCAATATATTCAATTGACAAGTCATAAATGGACCAACCAATCAAACCTGTCATAATAGAAGCCAATAATATAATTAAGGAAATAATTTCTTCTGTTTTTAAAGTTTGTTTTCGTTTCCGAAATGCAACTAACGTAACACTTTGTAGGAATATTAGCGTTAGTATAAAACCTAGACCTGACTCAACACCAACCAACATCAAATTATACAGATCAATTTCGTTGTTTATAAAATACAAGATTGAGAGCTTGGACATACATAAGGATAAGAACACGAGGAATGGAACTACTTTTAGTGTATCTTTGCTAAACCTTCTCGTTATGCTATTTAAAAATAGAAATAATACTATTGATGCAAGAATGAATATGGAAGTTTGAAAGGATAAACTTATACCACCAACAAGCAACGCCAGCATGGCTAACCAGATTCTATTTTTTTGAATGACATAAACGGCAGCAAAAAAAGGTAATGCGAATGGTGTAACTTCTGCTAATATTAATGCTCGTCCAAGTAAAAAGCCAATAAAAACAATAAGAACCCCTCTGTTAATTATTATTTTTAATAGTTTTTGCTTGTTCTTTTGAATCCAGCTGTCTAACGATAGCTTTGTACTTTTAAAATTCACGTTCGTAATAGGTTCAATGACATTCCGTTCAGTCTTTTCCATATTTATTCACTCCCCAACTTTTTATAGTTGATTGTTATTATACTTCTAAGCCATAATATTTTTTGTCAAAACAACATGGAGATATAAAAAAGTGTTCGACTCAATTCTTAATAACATACAATAAGCATACATAATCTGAAGAATTTAATCCTATTTTTCACAAACCAACAATAATAATATCGAATATTCAGATAATTTATTCCGTCATTATCTCTCGAACGGTAAATTAGATATGTTTTTTTATTGAATACAATACAACTAGAGCTGATCGCACCCCGGCTCTTTAAAGTAGCCAATCACCTCAACTTTATACGACAAAGTTGACTCAAATAACCTAATAAAAAAAGCCAGTTCATTAAGAACTGACTTTTACGATGACCCGTACGGGATTCGAACCCGTGTTACCGCCGTGAAAGGGCGGTGTCTTAACCACTTGACCAACGGGCCAAAAGAAATGATAAAATGACACTTTTTAAATAGCGGCGGAGGGGATCGAACCCCCGACCTCACGGGTATGAACCGTACGCTCTAGCCAGCTGAGCTACACCGCCATAATACGACAAAGAATATGATACTAAGGAATAACATTTTAGTCAATACCTTAATTACATTAAAAACTAATTTCATATCATTTATTAAAAATTTACAAATGACTTCAGCTAGAAATTAAAGAGTCAAATACAATAACAATAGAATTTACGAAGAGAGCTAATAAAAAAGCACCCGTGGGTGCTTGATATACATGTTACCTGCCAGACTATCTATAAGAGGCTGCTCAAAAAGTAAGAAGAAATGACTGTTTAAACTTGAATAAGATACTACTTGCGATTGTTATTAGGTTTTCCACCATTTTGCGGGACACATACGTATCGTATGTTTCTGCGTTAACAAGTCGAAACATAGTATCTTTAATAGTTCTCAGTGAAATAGTTCTTCTATATCCTTTTTGAACACGCACTATAAAATGATCAGCAGCAAGTTATCCTCTTCGTGCTCCTCGTCCACCTCGTTTTGACTCTGTGTTCCGTTTTAAAGATGATAAACGATCTTCACTTTCTTTTAGGAAACGAGCCATCTTCTGCTCAAAATTCTCTTTAGGACGGAAATCCCTTGGAGGGCGATTACTGCCTTTACGAGGAGGTCGCGGTGACTCCTTTGCTTTTTTAATTGATAAGCCAATTTTACCATCTTTCTCAACATTTATTACCTTTACTTCAACTTCGTCGCCAACCTTTAGATGTTCATTAATATCTTTCACATAATTGTCAGCAACTTCGCTTATGTGTACTAAACCTGTTGAGCCTTCTGGCAGCTCCACGAACGCACCAAAATTTGTAATACCTGTTACTTTCCCTTGTAACTTGCTGCCTACTTCAATCGACATAAAAAAAGTGTTCCTCCTTAAAAAATAAAAAAATCATTTTTTTTATTATACATAATTTGAAAATTGAGTGTCAACAAGACTAATCAACTTCACTCAGATGTATTAAATAAAACTTCACCTTCTTGAGATAGAAAAAAATCTCTTCGAGCAATTTTTCCTATATACTCATCATCGTTAAGCTTAACAATTTCACCTTCCAAATACAATTGCTCTTTTTCTAAATCAGCTAACTCATATTCAAGTTTTTGTTTCTCAACTTCCTTTTCTGCAATTATTTTCGATTGAGAGATGAGTGTAGAACTAATAAAAAAGGCGGTAACTACAGCTAGACATGCCAAAGCAGCTAACCGTCTCATTAAACCACGACGCTTATTAGTTAATACCTGTTGATTTTTCTCATGCTGACTAGAGTATGTCGTTTGCAGCTCTATAACTTTCTTCTGCTTTCGTAACGCACTCATCTCTAAAACTTCCTCCTTAAAAAACTTAGGATTGATTTCCACCATTTTATTATGATATGTTGTACATTCTTTATTTTTTTAAAATATCCTGCAAGTTTTTTTAAAAAAACTACACAAAAGTTTCTCCAAGAGCTAGGGAGTAGTTGAAACACAAGCTTAACTAGCTTGTTCACTGGTATAAACAATAGTTGTGCAAAATTAATAAGTACTTTTACCAGAAAACGGATAGTCGTATAGCATATGTTTAAAATCCCTATAACCAGTATAGCAATAAAATGATACAATAATTGAATTGGTTTTATGATAATATAGTGAACGAGCTTTTTTACAATTTGATATGTCGAAATTACTAATTTTATTATAAATTCCAGCAAGCTTAAAAATAACGATTGAAAAAGACTACGATAGGCAGCATAACCACATAAAATAGCTATAAAGATATAAAACCTAAGTTCTCCTTCATTAACGAGTAACAAAACATAAAATATAATAAAGCCTTGCATACACCAAAACATAATATCATTTATAAAAACTAACCACGTTGCTCGGTATGACCGCTGTAAAAAGCGTCCATAAGTATCGAGAGCTGCTCCTAAAAAGCTCCCAATACCAATCATAGACATCATTGTATAAAATTGAGTCGTTAAACTCATTTGAACAACTTGCTAAAAAAACCTTTAGCCTTCTCCCCATATTGTTCATCTAAATATACAATATCGAATATTTTCCCTTTAATTGAGACAATTCCTTTATCAACATCTAGGTTTTTCATTTGTAGGTTTTGGCCACGAACAGCTAAAAATCCCATCACAGTTTCTAACAAAAATTCTTCATTATCAAAGCTTTCAACCTGTTTGACACCTGTTATGTCAAGAATTCTGCGTCCTCTCATTACTAAGTCGTGCTCTTTAATCGTTCCTTTTTGATTTGAGCTACCTTCATAATATTGATCCATGATCATCCCTCGCTTTTATGCTGAAGACATGCTTCATAGCAAACATTTATATCAATGTATGTTCGGGACAATCATTTTAGAACAAGCCTATAAAACTTAGCAACCAGTTGCTCAACGTATGTTCATTAAGTTAGGCAACGGTAAATTTTTAAGGTTTACGCCTCTTTTTTCTCTTCTTTAACAATCGTGTATAAGTCATTAGCTTCTTCTTTACGACTTGTCTCAACAAGTTTTTCTACCTTGACCGTTACAACTTTCTGACCAAATTGAATCGTTAGTTCATCCCCAACTTTAAGAGTTGAACTTGCTTTTGCTTGAATACCATTTATCGAAATTCTTCCTTTGTCTGCAACCTCTTTTGCTAGTGTTCTCCTTTTAATTAAACGAGAAACTTTAAGAAATTTATCTAGTCTCATATTTTTCACTTCTTTCGTCTATCTTATATTTCGCATCTGTCTTTTTAGTTCGATAGCTTATAACATAAATCACGTTATCAAAACTACATGAAGAGTAAGCGTATTCGCCCTAGTATTCTCATTATAATCCTTTTTTCTTTGCAGATGTCCAAATTTCATCTAATTGTTCTAAAGATAAGGATTCAAACTCTTTCCCTTCATCCCTCACAGTGTTTTCAATAAAACGGAACCGCTTAAAAAATTTATTATTTGCATTTGTTATCGCTTCTTCTGGATCAATTTTATAATAACGAGATATATTTACAATAGCAAAAAGAATATCACCAAACTCGGTTAGCATATTCTTTTGGTTGTGATTGGATGCTTCAACTTGAAACTCCTCTATTTCTTCCCTCACTTTATCCCACATCGGACTGACATCAGCCCAATCAAACCCCACCTGAGCTGCTTTTTTTTGGTATTTATAAGCTCTTAATAAGCCCGGTAAGCTCTTTGGGACCTCCTCAAGTAATGATGAAGAGTGTTTCATTCCCTTTTTTTCATCTTGCTTAATTTGTTCCCAATTAGAGACTACTTCATCACTATCAACTACTCTTTCCCCTGCAAAAACATGTGGATGACGTCGAATCATTTTTTCTGTTATACTTCTAACCACATCATCAATGTTAAATAATCCGTCATCATCTCCAATTTGAGCATGTAACATAACTTGTAGAAGTACATCTCCGAGCTCTTCAATTGTATTCCAAACATCATCATTGTCAATCGCATCTACAAGCTCATATGCTTCTTCAAGAATATATTTCTTTAATGATTGATGCGTTTGCTTTTTATCCCATGGACAACCATCTGGCCCACGAAGAATTGCGATAACAGAACGTAATGAAGAAAATGTATGATAAAGCAATTTCTCATCATTTACAGGAGGTACATATAAACTTGTTAAATTACTTATGGTAGACTGACGATCCAATTCATATAATGGTACTTTTCTTACTTCTTCAGCCTCGCTACCAATAGCTGTAAGGATCATTACTTCATAATCATCAGGCAAATCCTCCATAAGTGTTAGCTTCACCTCAGATGCAATAAATTGATCATACATTTGGCATATAATAATATGTTGATTATATTGAATTTGTTGCCTTTGTAGTGACGTTGCATCTAGAAACTGAAACCCTTCAATCGGATCAATTTGCAATGATGTGAATGTTGAATCAAGAAAACTTTGCCCTCCAGCAATATTAATTTCAATACCATACTTACTACACTTGTCCACTAATAGTTGAACTGTTCTCTCAGCCACAAATGGATGACCAGGTACAGCATATAATATCTCTTTATGCTGCGCTTCTGAAATTAAAACATTTACTATCTCTTCGTATACTTCTTCAAATTGATCGTATTTTTCATATACCTTATCAAAAGAATTAAAATGTAGTCCTTCTTTCATAAGATCCTGTACGACTGGGTGCTCATTTGTTCTTATATAAATGTGATCAGCCTTTTGTAACAATCGATAAACTCCTAGAGGTAATTGCTCTAAATCGCCAGCTCCTAAACCCATTACAGTTATTTTCTTCATTATTAATCACCTAATTTCTTATTTGCTCTATTAAAATAGGCTAGCTTATTTCCATATGGAATGATTGACAGCTCACTTTGGGTAAAAACTTGTCTTTTAATAATGACGAAGAGAAATAATATAATACCGATCATTACAGCAGTAATTGCTTGCAAAACAGAAAAAAGTCGATTATTAATAAATACCAACAATAGGTTTGTAAATTGAATATATACATATAAACCTATTCCCATTACTATAGCTGCTTCTATTATGGTGACAACATCCTTGATTCTGCATATAGACCCTCGTAATTTCTTATATAATAAATAATACTGAAATAATACAGTTATCAATAGTGAAATGATAGTTGCAAATGCAGCACCCTTTGTTCCTAAAATAGGAACAAGTAGAACATTTAACAACCCTTTTAAAATTAACGCTACGACAACACTAATTGCGGGAATCATGTAATTGTTCATACCTTGAAAAATAGATGAAGTTGTTAAGATAAGTGAACTAAAGAGTATAGTAAAACCTTGTATCCTTAACACATCTGTCCCTTGATTATTTTGAAAGAGCATAATATTTGTCGGTTCAATAATAAAAGCTAACCCCACAGATGCACCTACACCAGCAACAATGCTAATTCTGATAGATAAATTAACCTTCTCTTTAATAGATTGTATATTTTGACGGATATATGCACTAGAAATGATTGGAATTAAAGATAGTGAGATTGATGTTGATACAATAGTTCCTAATTGAATAAGTGGCCATCCACGATCATAGACTCCTTTTGCACCTTTAGCTATATTGTCACCCATACCACTTGAGATTAATAATGAGTATAGCGTAAACGAATCCACTAATTGAACGAGGATAAGGATCATCCCACTAATACAAATAAGTCCCCCTTGTATAAATAAGACCCTAATTATTTCGGCATTTTCCTTTTTATTAAATATTAACGGGCGTTCTGTATGTAATAGATTATTTTGCTTATAATATATTAATAAAATTACAATTGCTGTTAATCCACCTGTGATCGATCCGAAAAGTGCTCCGGCACCGGTAGCATACATGCCATATCCATGTGAAACCAGGAGTATAGAAAATATTAAAATAGTTATTACTCTAATAAATTGTTCAACCATTTGTGAAACAGCGGTTGGAACCATATTCTTCTGTCCTTGAAAATATCCTCTTAATACCGAGATAAATGGCATTAATAAAAATGAAAAAGCTATAACTTTAATCAAAATGGTTAATTCCGGGTCACCCATGATACTTGCTATCCTATTTGCAAAAAAATATAACATACTACAAAAAACGATTCCTGCAACAAGTAAGGATAAAAAGGAGACCACAACAACTTTTTTAACTCTTTTATAATCTTGCTGTTCAAATGAAATAATCAGTAGCTTAGAAATAATAACTGGATACCCATAGGTTGATAACGTTAAAAATACTCCGTAAAATGGGTATATTTGCTGATATATATAAAACCCGATATCTCCAACAATATTTTGGAAAGGTATCCGATATCCTGCACTAAGTAGCTTAGTTACGATCCCTGCAATAGATAATATAACTGTTCCTTGCAAAAAAATTTTTTTTTGCAAATCGGAATGGATGTTCACCAACTCACCCCTTCAAAAAAATTGAAGAAAGTCATGCTTTACTTCCGCTGTTGCTATATATGAAGAGCAACGAGAGCATATCACAGAAGGTACTTTAACTTAAACGAGAAGCGATCTCGGGAGGATAGGGGCTTTAAAGCGTAAAAATTCATCAACTAAATAGCCTCTTTTCTTCTTTATTGTTATATTACAAAACAATAACAATAAAGAAGAAAAGATTTATCAATAAATAAGAAAAGGCCGCATGTTTGCCGCCTTTTGTTTGTTTTATTGTTCCATTTGCCTTGCTAAAAAACCTGCTGCTGTATCAACAGCTTTTTGCTCAACTTCCCCAATCACTGTATCTTTTGAAAAAATTATAACTGCTCCAATTGGATCTCCATTTGCAATGATTGGACCTATAGCATAAGATGACAATTGCTCTTCTTGATCACTTATAAAGGCTATTTCTTTTTCTTCAGTATTAAGTACAGTATTACGATCTTCCATAGATTTCTCAATCATTCTGCTAATACTTTTATTAATATAGTCCTTTTTGGAGCCTCCCGCTACTGCTATAAACACATCTCGATCACATATTAATACATTATGTCCTAAACTGTCAAATAAAGCCTCTGCATACTCTTTAGCGAAATTACCTAATTCGCTGATAGGAGAATATTTTTTTAAAATCACTTCTCCATCTCGGTCAACAAAAATTTCTAGCGGGTCACCTTCTCTAATTCGTAATGTCCTCCGTATTTCTTTAGGGATTACCACTCGGCCTAAATCATCAATTCGACGAACAATTCCAGTTGCTTTCATCTAAAGATGCCTCACTTTCATCTGATGATTAAATGATGGTGATTAAAGTGTTGTTCATGTATAAATCACCATTGTTGACATTAGTATCCTCTTCAAACAAAGAACTATACATAAAGAAAGCATAAATTTTAAAAATAAAAACAAACATACAGTATCGCCAATTATTAATACAGCTAAACATTTTTATACAGTTTTTAATTGTTCTTCCTTAACGTCAGCTAGTTTTTTTAGGAAATCGTACATTGATGCTAACCATTGCTGAGCAGGAATACCTTTTGTGTGGAAAACAACTTTTAGTTGTTTTCCTTCCATCCCTAACCCAATCAATCGCCCATATTGTTGTGTAAGCTGAACAAACCTTTGAACCTCAACATTACCACTTTGCTCTTCACTAAATAATATTGTTACTTCATGTTTCACTTGTTTAATTGATAGTATTTTTTGTTGTATTGCGTAAACTTTAATTTCAGCAATTTGAAATAAATAAGATACTTCATCTGGGTATTCCCCAAAACGGTCTGTCATGTCCTCTTGAAGATCTTCTAAATCATCTAGTGTAGTAATCGCTCTAAAACGTTTATACATGTCTATTTTTTGTCGACCATCAGAAACGTATTGGTCAGGGATATATGCATCAACTTCTACGTCTATTTCTATATCTGGATCTGTAGCAATTGGTTCATTTCCTTTTCGTGCGTCAATTGCTTCTTTCAGCATTTGGGAATATAAATCAAATCCAACAGTGTCAATAAATCCATGTTGTTGTGACCCTAACAAGTTCCCTGCTCCTCTTATTGACAAGTCACGCATGGCAATTTTAAAACCAGAGCCTAACTCTGTAAATTCTTTTATTGCTTGCAATCTTTTTTCAGCAACTTCTGATAAGACTTTATCTTTACGATGTGTAAAATATGAATAAGCTACACGATTCGAACGACCGACCCTTCCTCTAAGCTGATACAATTGTGATAAGCCCATTTTATCTGCGTCAAATACAATTAATGTATTAACATTTGGAATATCAACACCTGTCTCAATGATAGTTGTACTAACAAGGACATCGATTTCACCTTCCAAGAAATTAAGTATGACAGATTCCAGCTCGTTTTCAGTCATTTTTCCATGTGCATACGCAACTCGTGCATCTGGAACGAGCATTGAGATTTCCTCGGCTTTGCGTTCAATATCTTCAACACGGTTATAAAGAAAGTATATTTGGCCACCTCTAGATAGTTCTCTTTCAATGGCCTCTCTAATGAGTGCACCATTATACTCAACTACATAAGTTTGCACTGGGAATCTATTCTCAGGTGGTGTTTCAATTACAGACAAATCCCTGACGCCTAACATGGACATATGTAACGTTCTAGGAATAGGTGTTGCTGTTAAAGTTAATACATCAATATTAGCTTTCATTTGCTTAATCTTCTCTTTATGTGTTACACCGAACCGTTGCTCTTCATCAATAATTAACATCCCTAAATCACGAAATGAAATATCCTTAGACAACACTCGATGAGTGCCTACAACTAAATCAATTGTTCCATCTTTTAAGCCTTTAATTGTCTCAAGTTGTTGCTTACGAGATCTAAATCGGCTAAGTAAACCTATATTAATTGGATAATCTTGAAACCGTTCTTGAATAGTTTCATAATGCTGCTGGGCTAAAATCGTTGTCGGCACAAGGATAGCAACCTGCTTTTCATCAACAATTGCTTTAAATGCTGCTCTGATTGCTACTTCTGTCTTACCGTACCCTACATCACCACATAATAACCGATCCATAGGGCGCTCTTTTTCCATGTCTTTCTTAATTTCACCAATTGAACGTAGTTGATCTACGGTTTCTTCATATGGGAAAGCCGACTCAAACTCTCGCTGCATATCACCATCAGGGCTATAATTATACCCTTTACTCGCTTCTCGCTCTGCATATAACTTAATTAAGTCATCAGCTATATCTTGTACTGAGGACTCAACCTTTTTCTTAACCCGTTTCCACTCTGTTCCACCAAGCTTATACACTTTTGGATCTTTACCTTCTGATCCAACGTACTTTTGTACTTGATTTATTTGTTCTACAGGAACGTATAGCTTGTCACTACCTTGATACTCAATATGGAGATAATCTTTGTGTATACCATTGATTTCTAGCGTCTCAATTCCAATATACTTACCGATACCATGGTTAATGTGAACAACATGATCGCCAACCTTTAACTCTGAGTAGCTCTTAATTCTTTCTGCATTGGATAGCTTCTGTCTCGGTTTTGTTTTTTTCGTCCTATTTTTAAACAATTCTTCTTCAGTAATAACTACTAGCTTTTGTAAAGGCAAATCAAAACCAGTGTTTAAATCACCTAGAACGATTTGATTTGTACCTGCTATTATTTTGTCATTGCTATCAGTTGTAGCAAAATTCAAATCATAATCTTCAAGTACATGTTGTATCTTCTTCTGCCTTTCTTCATTCGGAGCCAAGATTACAACAGTATAATTTCCTTTTTTCCATCTTTCTAATTCAGTTTTCAACACATGCATTTGTCCAAAGAAACTTTGCATTTGCTTACAAGTAATATTTACAATATTTTGTGGACTTGTTTGCTGAACATGCCGTAAAAACAAAGAAAAATAAATAATCGGCTTGTCTATCTTTTGTATAAGAGTAGAAAAATGATGAGACAGCTGTAAATCATGAATAATTTTACCTTCGGAAAGTAGGCTCGTGTACCATTCAGCTTCTTCTTTATCTAAAGTTGTAGTAATATCTTGGATACGGCTCATTTCATCAAATAAAATAAGACCGTTATTAGGTACATAGTCTAGTAGACTTGCAGGCTTTTCATAGAAAAGAGATAAGTACTTAAATACTTGACTCGGAAGTTGGTCATTTTTTAATTGTTCTATTTCAGCAGTAATGTTTTCCACTAATAATTTTTTAACATCACTGTCTTTTGTTTTTTTCAAACTTTCTCCAAGTTTACCTTCTATTGAGTTAATTACGTGATCGATTTTATCTTTACTTATTAGAATTTCAGTTGACGGACCAATGGTTACTTTTTCTACCTTTTGCAATGACCGTTGATCATCAATTGCAAATGTCCGTATTGACTCTATTTCTGTATCAAAAAGTTCTATTCTAATTGGAAACTCTTCAGTTAATGGGTATATATCAATTATACCACCCCTAACACTGAACTCTCCGGGTGCTGTAACCATTGATGCTCTAGAGTAACCCATTAAGACAATTTTATTTAAATATTGATCTATGTCTATGTCATTTCCTACTGAGAAATTTAATTGATAGCTATCCCAAACTTTTTTTGGGGGAAGTAACCTTTTTATAGCAGCAACAGGTGCTATAACTATACCTTTTTTTGATGAACACCAATAATCCAAAACCTCTAGACGCTGTCCTTTTAATTCTGGACTTGCAGTTCCTATCTCAGACGCAATTGTTTCATTAACTGGGTATAGAAATACATGATCACTACCTAACAACCCTAGTAAATCATCATAAATCTTCTGCGCTTGAAAGAGGTTATGTGTCACTATTAGTAACGGGCGATTTGTATCTTTATAGATTGAAGCAAAAAATAAAGATCTAGCTGATCCTGATAATCCAGCGACTAGCTGCTCTTTAAGCCCCTCATCAATGCCGTTTACAATTGAAGCCAAATCATCATTATATAAGAAATATTCTTGTATACCTAACATTCAACCCCCTCCTCTCGAATGACTTAGCAGGGTTTAATAATATTCTAGTTATATAAAATGCGTTACACTTTTTACGAATTTTTTTAAATCTTTGTTGCTATTGCTAAAGTTAGTGCGACTTTCATTTGTTAATGAGAAGAAAAAACGCATCGAACTTTATATCTTAGTACGAAAAACTACATTCAATGCGAAAACAGCCAAAATAAATAAAAAAACTTCTTTGTTGCATACGTTTCTATTAGAAGCTAGATCGAATTGTATGCGTTGTTACCGTAAAAAAAGAAATGATATTAAGAACTATATATATATTTGTATATATGTTTATTTGCTATCAAGGAAAACAACATAATGATCAACATTAAACAGGAAAATACTTTGGTATTAGACCAAAGCTTCTCACTGAATAAATGTTTCATATAGATGGAAATCTGGATTTCGATTTAATGCTTCTTGACAATCCTCACAAATTGTTAGCACTTTGATATCACCGTTATCTTCGTAGGACAACATCTCTTGACGTTCCTGGTCAGAAAGTAATTGAAATCCTAAACTTTCAGTATATAGTGATACTCTTTCAATACTACCAACTTTTATACCACAATGTCTGCAATAATAATGGAGTGACATTTGTTATCCTCCCAATTGGTTTTAGTGATAGTATTTACTCAATACTAGGAAGTTATTCAATTTCATTGATTAATTATACTTATTCATTACTTGTAAAAAAGGTGATGAAATCCAATCTTCACATACATCTGTTGAAACCTTTATAGCATCATTTATCTTTTCAATTTCATCATCAATAAATTTTGTGAGAACATAATTTGGAATTGCCATGCCATTCGTTGGTCTCCCAATTCCTATTCGTACTCTTTTAAACTCTTGAGTGCCAAGATGATTAATTGTGGATTTAATCCCATTATGTCCACCAGCACTGCCTTTTGTTCTTAAACGAATTTTTCCTGTTGGCAAATCAAGGTCATCGTAGATAATCAATAAATCTTCAGTAGGTATGTCAAAATAGTCCATTAAAGGCCAAATGCATTCTCCTGATAAATTCATATATGTAAGCGGTTTACATAATATTACTTTTTCACCGTTAAACATACCTGTTCCAAATAATCCTGAAAACTTAGATTTATCTAAATCGATATTAAATCGTGTAGATAACTGATCAATAACCATGAATCCTACATTATGTTTTGTAAGAGCATATTCTCTACCAGGGTTTCCTAAACCTACAATTAATTTCATCAAGATTCCCCCATATGTATAATAAAAAACGCAAACACCTGACTCATCTAGATTTGCCTTCAGATGAAATTTAAAAGTTGCCTTGGATGGATAGGTGCTGTAGTAGCTAGACATTATATAACTCGCTAGCTGCGCATACACATCCAACAAGCACTAGAACCCCATGCCTACGAAAAGCACAACGATGCTTTTGAAGGATGGGGTTAAGCAACTTCGACAAAACGTAGATAAAGTTTTGTTAATCTCTAGTAAGTTCAACTCAATTTTGGCTAATCACCTTATGCGTAAGCATACCTACTCGTCATCTGTCTCTCTACCTTCAACATTATCAGGTTGCCCAGTTTCTTGTTCTTCACCACTATTAATTTCATCTTCTTGTTTCGGAGGTAAAACTGATGCAACTACTGCACTCATATCATGATTAATGTCAAATTTATCTACTGTTTGAATGTCACCAATAGATATCGTTTGACCAACTTCCAGGTTAGACACATCTATATCAATGGAAGTTGGGATATTAGCAGGTAACGCTCTTACAGATACTTGGTGTAACGGTTGTTGGAGTACTCCGCCATCCTTGACACCAATTGCATCACCTATGAGTTGAATGTTTACATCAACCTCTACTTCTGACTTCATATTAACAACTTGAAAATCCGCATGCAATATGTCACTTTTTAATGGGTCTTTTTGAATATCATGCAACATCACTGAATGTTGATCATTATTAAGTGAGAGCGTAATAATACCATTGCGCCCAGCTTCTTTTATCGTTTTCAGAAAGTCTGCCCCATGAATAAAGATCGCCTTACTTTCATAATTCTCACCATAAATAACTGCAGGAATTTTACCTTCCTCCCGCAATTTCCTAATTGATGAATGCTTAAAATCTTGCCTCTCATTTGCTTGCAATAATGACATTCTATTCACCTACCCGTTTGGTTTATATACTCGTTCTATGAGTAACTTTCCCCAAAACCGGGTAGAGATAAACCTAATAATAATAATTAATCAAATAAAGCACTAATTGATTCTTGCTCATGCACACGGACAATAGCTTCTGCTATTAGAGGAGCAACAGAAAGTTCTACAATTTTTTCGATTCTCTTATCATCATGTAATTCAATAGAATTTGTAACGACTAACTCTTTTATATTTGAATTCTGTATTCTTTCGATAGCTGGACCCGATAAAACCGGATGTGTACAGCATGCATACACCGCTGAAGCACCATTTTCGACTAGTGCATTTGCAGCCAATGTAATCGTTCCTGCTGTGTCAATAATGTCATCAATTAAAATGGCAGTTTTACCTTGAACATTACCAACAATATTCATCACTTCAGCTACATTTGGTTTAGGTCGACGTTTATCAATTATTGCGATAGGTGCTTTCAAACGATCAGCCATTTTCCTTGCTCTGGTCACACCACCATGATCAGGAGAAACAATCACTATATCCTCAAGACCTTTACTGTTGAAATAATCTGCTAAAATCGGTACACCCATTAAATGATCAATAGGAATATCGAAAAAGCCTTGTATTTGTGGAGCGTGTAAATCGAGTGTTATAACACGTGTTGCTCCAGCAGTTTCTATGAGGTTAGCAACTAGTTTGGCAGTAATCGGCTCACGAGAACGAGCTTTCCTATCTTGACGTGCATATCCATAATACGGCATAACAATGTTAATGGTTTTTGCAGACGCTCGTTTTAAAGCATCAATCATAATTAATAATTCCATTAAATTCTGATTCACTGGTGAGCTTGTTGATTGAATAATATATACGTCACAGCCTCTGATGCTTTCTTCGATATTAATCTGTATTTCACCATCACTAAAGCGAGCAACTGCAATTTTTCCTAATTCGACTCCTATAACTTTAGCAATTTCTTCAGCTACACCTTGATTTGAGCTAAGTGTAAATACTTTTAATTTTGGATCGATTGATTGCATTCTCCTACTAACCTCCGATAATCATTATCTTAGTTATTGTAACAAATCCAGACGTTGTTAAAACATATCAGAACAAATTATTTCTTTTCTCGCAAACGGTTAACATATTGTTCTTTATTTACTTGTTGTGCACGAGCAATAGATAGTGCACTTCCAGGAACATCTTTTGTAATTGTAGAGCCTGCAGCCACATATGCTCTTTCTCCAACTGTAACTGGCGCCACTAAATTAGAATTACATCCGATAAAAGCACCATCTTCTATTTTAGTTAAATATTTATTTTGACCATCATAGTTCACTGTTATTGAACCGCAACCAATATTGACACCTTTACCTACCTCAGCATCTCCAATATAACTTAAATGCGAAGCTTTGCTGCCATCTCCAATGATAGACTTCTTCACTTCTACAAAGTTACCAATTTTCACTTCATCTTTTATTAAAGAATCAGGTCGAATATGTGCAAAAGGACCAATATTGACTTCATTACCAATCTCACTTTGGTGTGCCACTGAATGACGAATTACTGAACGGTTTCCTATTTGACAATTTTTCAACTCTGTATGAGGACCTATTGTACAATCAGTTCCAATAACTGTATCTCCCTCTATGATAGCTCCAGGGTGTATAATTGTATCCTGACCAATTTGAACATTTGGTGATATATATGTTGAATGTGGATCAATTATTGTCACTCCATTTAACATATGGTAATTATTTATTCGCTCTTTCATTATTTGTTCAGCTTCTGCAAGTTGAATTCGGTTATTTACTCCTAATGTTTCTGAAAAAGACTGTGTTTGGTAAACAGACACTGTCTCACCTTCATTTTTTAAGATTCCTACTACATCTGGTAAATAATACTCACCTTGTGAATTATTATTTGATACTTTCTTTAATGCATGAAATAACGCTTTGTTATCAAAACAATAAATTCCTGTGTTAATTTCTTTAATACTAAGCTCTTGATGGTTGGCATCCTTATGCTCAACAATCTTTTCGACTTTACCAATGTCGTCTCTAACAATTCTTCCATAGCCTGTCGGATCATTTGCAATAGCTGTTAGAATAGTAACTTTTGCTTTTGTATGTTCATGGTGCTCCAACAAAGATTTCATAGTAGCTTCAGTAATAAGTGGGGTATCACCATATAGAACAATAGTTATACCGTCTTGCTGTTCTAATTGCGGAGCTGCTTGTAATACAGCATGCCCTGTACCTAGCTGCTCCTTTTGTAACACAAAATCGCTACTATTACCAAGCTGCTCTTTCACTTGTTCAGCACCGTGTCCTACTACAGTTATCAACTGCGATACACCTATTTTTGTAACTTCTTCGACAACATGTTGAACCATCGGCTTGCCACAAACAGGGTGTAAAACTTTATATAATTTTGACTTCATTCTTGTACCTTGCCCAGCGGCCAATATTACCGCAAATCGGTTTTTCATCTACAGGCCTCCATTGTAACCTATTTATCCACTATGAATATTATCTCAAATAGCCTTCAATTTCAAGGAAACATCCGTAAGTACATTATATTGTCAGAATGAATATTATAGTATGAACATATGATCATTTATTAAATAAAAGAAAAGATTTATTTGAGGGAAAAGTTCAACCTAAGTCTCTTTCGTGAACTTGTTGCTCTTTTAACTAATATAAGCAGATTGTTATGCGGTTGTCAGCGTTTTTTGAAGAAAAGATACCACGCAATGTAGTTGTATATGTATTTACTGTTAGTATTAGATTAATATGAAAATAGCTTAGACAACAAAAATGCTTTGTAGAAAGCGTGTTTACATCATTTTAAATAAGTCTAGTCATACCATACACTTACGTTAAAAAGAGCCTTTCATCTGTGAAGGCTCTCTTGGTGTAAAAATATTAATGTTTCTTAAGAAGCACCCGCTTCTTCATATTCTTCTATCTCACCAAGTCGGTGATATTCTGCTAAAACTGCGTCTTGAATCTTCCCACGAGTTGTCGAGTTAATCGGGTGGGCTATGTCACGAAAATCCCCATCTGGAGTACGTTTACTTGGCATCGCAACAAACAAGCCGTTATTCCCATCAATTACTCGAATATCATGTACAACGAACTCATGATCTAAAGTAATTGATGCAATCGCTCTCATACGACCATCGGTATTCACGCGGCGTAATCTTACATCTGTTACTTCCATTCTGTTCACCACCTTTTCCCAATTTAAAAGACTTAGTATGTTATTCAACACAATTTTTGAGTTTTCCTGCAAATTATGTAAATTTTTTTGAAAATATTAGGTCGGTATAGTAAACATAGGAATTTTATACTTTTTATTTAATCAATGCGATTACTTCAATCTCTACTAGAACATCTTTCGGTAGTCTTGCAACTTCAACACATGATCTTGCAGGTTTATGGTTAGGAAAATATTCACTATAAACTTCATTTATCTCAGCAAAGTCATCCATATTTTTTATAAAAACTGTAGTTTTAATAACTGTATCGAATGAAGCGCCTGCCTCTTGTAATACAGCTTTCAAATTAGCAAAAACTTGGTGTGTCTGTTCATCAACATTCCCTTGTACAAGTTCACCGTTAGGTTTTAGCGGAATTTGTCCAGAACTAAAAAACAAATTATTTACAACCATCCCTTGAGAGTACGGACCAATGGCTTGAGGAGCCCGGTTTGTTTGGATTTTTTTCATAACGATTCCTCCATCCTCTAGTTACTGCAAGAAATTAAAATAATTACCTATATTAACTTCAATTTTCTTAGCTTTAACGTCTACCTCAGTGAGTTTTACTAACGAAATATATTCATCAACAAGTCTCTCTTCAAGGCCCTCTGATTCAACAAGTACACCAATCCCTGATACATTTGCTTTGAATTCTTCGAGCATGCTTATCATGCCGTTTATCGTTCCTCCAGCTTTCATAAAATCATCGATAATAAGTACGTTAGCTCCCTCATCTAAGCTTCTTTTCGAAAGAACCATCGTTTGTATTCTTTTTGAAGATCCAGAAACATAGTTAATACTTACTGTTGATCCTTCAGTCACTTTGCTATCACGTCGAACAATTACTACAGGGACATTTAAGTATGATGCAACTGCGTAAGCTAAAGGGATCCCTTTAGTAGCAACTGTCATAACCACATCTATGGGACGATCGCCATATACAGCTGCAAATAATCGACCAACCTGGTTTACAAGTTGAGGATGACCTAATATATCTGTCATATATAAATACCCTCCCGGTAACAACCGGTCCGGTTTCGCAATTAATTGACATAAGTCATTAATTGTTAACGTAGCTTCTTCAGAAGATACGCCAGGAATATATTTAACACCACCAGCTGCACCTGGCACTGTTAGCAAAGTCCCAATACCTTGCTGTTCAAAAGTTTGTTTAACAATCGCCAAATCTTCACTAATTGATGATTTCGCTGAATCATACCTTTCTGAAAAAATCGTTAAAGGTAGAAGTTGATTAGGGTGCTGCAATAAATAATTTGTCATATCGACTAATCGACCGCTTCTTCGTATTTTCATTCTCAATTCCTCCAAAATACGAATATTTTATGTAAATATATCATTAACATACGTATTTAATCAAGAGTGATTCTTTCACCAAGCATTCTTACCGCAAATACTTGATCACAAAATCCTCTTAACCCATTGTACACTCTCTGCATTCTAGAGTCGTGTTGAACTAAACCAAACACCGTTGGTCCACTTCCGCTCATCAATACTGCATCTGCACCAAAACGTTTCATCTGCTCTTTAATTTGTGCAACCTCAGGCTGCATCTGAAATGTAACATCTTCCAAAACATTACCTAAGAGTGAGCATATTAAAGGATAATCATGCGCTCGAATAGCATCTACCATTTCATCTACTCTTGGGTGTTCTACATTATTAAGATCTAGTCTTCTATATACTTCTGCAGTAGAAACACCTATTGATGGTTTTGCTAACACAACCCAACAATGCGGTGGTGGGTCAATGCGAATAATCTTTTCTCCGCGTCCCATCGCAAGTGCGGTTCCTCCGTAAACACAAAATGATACATCCGAACCTATTTCAGCACCTAATGACGCCAATTCATCAATTGTTAATCCAAGGTTCCACAATTTATTCAAGCCCCGTAATGTGGCTGCTGCATCACTACTACCTCCTGCTAGACCAGCCGCAACAGGGATCGTCTTTGTAATACCTATCGAAACTCCCTTTCGCACTCCAAACTTCTTTTTTAATAACTGTGCGGCTTGATATGCTAAATTTCTACTATCATCAGGAACGAAACGACTATGCGATACGATAGAAATGGTATCTTCCTCTAAATCAATTAACTCGATTCGATCGGCTAAATCTATCGTAGTCATAATCATTTTCACTTCATGATATCCATCAGGACGCTTATGTAATACATCTAAGGATAAATTAATTTTAGCTGGCGCCTTAACCAAAAGCCTCAAAATCTTCACCTACTTTTCGTTCTTCCATTGTTATATCGTCATTTTACCATAAATTAAACACATAATATTCATTGCAGAAATTGAATATTGACTTCCATCGATTGTAATGCAAGAAAACCGAAGCTACTAGGCTTCGGTTATCGCAGTTATTTATTAGTTTATTTATTACTTTTGTTTATCATTATTTACAAGGTTTGCTTCAGCAAGTTCAATTGCGCGCTTCACCATGTTACCTGCGTCTCTTGCACGAATCGCTCCCCAGCCTTCGTTACGAACGGTGTCATAAAAACCAAGTTCTTTTGCTAGTTCTTCCTTAAATCGATCCGACATTATTCCGCGGCGTCTACCCAACAAAAGCAACTCCTTTCAAAATAACTACGACACTCTTAGTATAAGGACAAAATTACTAATAATATGAAACCCTAAATATTCCTTTTAACATAGTTGTAGGCTAAAAACTGGAGCTTAAGAAATGCATTATATATTTTCTTAAGACATCAACACTCACCATATGTAAAATGTTATATATTGTATCTATATAAAATACCGACTCTCTTCGTCGGCTTTTTGCTAAAGTAGAAAATTAGCTAAGGCTTTTTACGCTATTAGCTTGCTATCATTAAAAACGAAGACATATAACTAAGAACGCTTATTGTTTCAAGTTCATTTCTTTATACAAAAACAACTTTAAACGTAAAAAACAGCCAATTTAAAGGCTCTTTTTTAAACTTAGTTGCTATTTCTCCTCAACTAGAAGATAAAGATTTTGTCGTTTTACGTAACAGTCATCGTTTCATAGAAGAAAAGATACCACCACGAAATCGAGTTGTAAACGTGTATTATTTTTTAAATTACGAAATACAAAAATCTATGCGAAAACAGTCAAAATTAAAAGCAGCAAACTAAGGTTTACTGCCCGTTAACAGCTATATTCCCTGATGCGTCTTCAGAAAATGTTAATTGAACTGTTTCAGTTAGGACATCTGCATAACTATATGAAACACGTTCAAACGCATTTTCAGCTTGATCTAACTCCACTACAAAAACGGATGGATATGTTTCTGCCAGAACACCCGAACGTTCAATCGTTTTTCTACGACCACCGTTTGCTTTCAAGGTAAGCCGTTTGCCTAGATTCCCATCTAATGCCTTTTTTATATCTGACAATGTTTTTCCCATAATCGCTCCACCTCACGATATCAATTATAGCAAATTAACAAAAAATAGTCAAATAAAAATTTCATTATATCAACGATCTATTTTGTTTGTCAATGAAAATAATACAACAAAATTCCACTTTCCTCTACAAATATTTTTACCAATTATTAATTAGTTATGTAAATTGTTTTTTTATGTTAGAAATTTGTTTAAAAAAGTTATATAATTAATTATTTTTATATGGGCTATTTTTCTTATAGATGGTTATTTTCACATAAAGAATATAAACCTACATACATCTATCATTGGGGGCATCTTTTCATCTGTATAACAATGACTTACAATATAAAACCACTTTTTGGGTACTAAATATGATAACAATAACAACAAAGTTAATAAAAACAGACTTTATAAAAAACTGAGTCGTCACAAATGACAACCCAGTTAGCATTTTCTATTCTTCTTGTTGTAGTTTATATGGCATCCCAGTTCTCAACACGCCCTTTGTTTCAATCCCTCCTAATCCTTTTTCTCCTGTAAGTGTATTACGAAGTACTTCCCAAACATTTATTCTATCAACAAATGGAGTAAAACTTATTTTTGATACAATATACACAGGATCTAAAGCATGAATATTAATTCTTGAAGGTGAGCTAGCAAAATTAGCCCCCGCTCTTATTAGTGATTCAAAATGAGATTGACACGCACCAGCAAAGATGACTAACTGGTCCAAATGAGGTATTTTATTTCGTGCTTGGCGAACTGTTTGGACAAAATACTTTGAATGTCGATATGCTTTCAAATCAGATTTATCACCTTTGGCCTTTGTATATGCATCATGACCTGTTACAACAAGAATATCCGGCCTGAATTTCTCAATATAGCCAGTTACTTTTTGAGGCATCTCTTTCTCATTACAATGTATTCCAAAAACCGGAACACCAATCTTCTCATACAAAGCCAAACATTTCTTTAAATATAACGGGTCACCATCTAAATGCAACACTTTACCCGGCAATTGAAAAAAATCAAATGTGTTAGCATAACCTTCTGTTGCATAATATTCACTCTTTTGCCTAATGAGTTGGTACTCTTGACGGAACAGCTTATAAGATTGCTCAATCTTCTCTTCATCGACCTTTTTTCTTTTCTTTTGTTCCCTCTCATTGATCACAACAATATCTTCATAAGGAGCATCTGCTACAAGTCTGACATCTTCCCCATACAAAATCACAATTTTATTTCCAAGCTTATCATTGTTAATGTTGATCACACGAAATAACAAATCACAATTATACGACTTGCGAGCAACAATATCGCCAATACATGCATCCATACTCTTCACTCCAGCAACAATTTGAGGCGACTCTTTAAATCCAAATGTTTTCCTTTACTTAGGCTATGCAACATCTATGTCTGTTGTGAAAAGAAATCCCTAAGTGTCCTAATCCCCCAAAAAATAAAGACCCTTAATACGTGAGGACATCATGTACTAAGGGAGGCTTGAAAAGCTAATTGTAATGTTATATATCATATGTATTTAACAAAGGTTGTTTTCACATGTATTGTTGCTTTTCCCATAAAGAAATAAACACGTAATCAACTAGAGTTCGTGACAATGGCTAACTTTTAAAACCACTTTTTATGGTATGGTCCTAACTTAACAATAGCAACAAAGTTTACGAGAAGAGCCTTAACAGAGTATTACTGAGTAGCGCAAACTCTTCAATAGCTAATGTTTCCCCACGACGTTTCGGGTCAATATTCGCACTTCTTAACGCTTCTTCTATCACTTCTTTCTTCTGCTTTCCATTTGGTAATTGATTAACTAAATTATTTAATATTGTTTTTCTTCGTTGTGCAAATGACGCACGAACAATAGTAAATAAGTGATCTTCATTTTCTACATTGACCACTGGATGATCGCGTCTTGTTAAACGGATAACAGCAGAATCAACATTTGGCTGAGGAACAAATACTGTTTTAGGTACTGTCATTACCTTCTCAGCCTTTGTGTAATATTGAACAGCAATAGACAGGGAGCCATAATCTTTCGTTCCTGCAGCAGCTGTCATCCGATCAGCAACTTCTTTCTGAAGCATAACAACAATACCCCTGATTGGGATTTGTTCTATTAGTAATTTCATAATAATTGGCGTTGTAACATAGTATGGTAAATTTGCAACTACCATTAAATCTTTCATTTCGCCAAACTCTTCTTTTATAACAAGTTCAACATTTGCTTTAAGAAAATCTGAGTGAATAATTTTAACATTATCGTAAATGCTTAACGTTTCTTGTAATACTGGTAATAAGCGTTGATCTATCTCAAAAGAAACTACCTTGTTAGCACTTTTCGCCAAATGTTCAGTAAGCGCTCCAATACCAGGCCCTATTTCTATTACTCCACTCTCTTCACCTAACTCAGCATGGTCTACAATGCGACGTAACACATTCGTATCAATTAAGAAATTCTGTCCTAAACTTTTTTTGAAAGAAAAACCATACTTCTCAAGAATTGCTTTCGTACGAATAGGTGTTGCTATATCTTTATTCATGAATTTGCTCCTCCTGTAGCACTTTACGTAATGCAGCTGCAAATGAATCTCTAGATATTTGAAACATTATTAAACGTTTGTGTAGTTGTTTACCATTTGTATAACCAATCTTGAGATATTTGCCTAATCGTTCACGTCTTAATTTTGCTTGCTGACCGCCAATTAAACCTGCATCTACAAGATCTTGAAAAGGTATATCTTCCTGTATATCTTCAATTTCTTGCTTTACATCCTTTAGGGCTTGTTGTATCGCAGTTGGCGAAGCATGCTCAACCCCTATACCTTTTCCGTTTTTCCCAATAGCTTCAGACTTTTGTAGAAAAGCATGCTTACAACCTGATACTTGTTCAGATATTATTTTTCTTATTCGCTCACCAGGGAAGTCTGGATCAGTAAATATAATAACACCTCTCTTACGTTGCGCTAAGCGAATTTGTTCAATTACAATACTATTTATCGCTGATCCATTTGTCTCTATCGTATCGGCTTGCACAGCACGTTTAACAGCTACTGTATCATCCCGACCTTCAACAACAATTATTTCTTTTATAATCATTTTTATTTTTTCCTCCAAAAGTTGAAACTTTTTAACCCATTCAATCGTCTAACATGTAGAAAGTAAATTTCTTTGCATTTTTTTTTATTTTTAACTGCTTTTTTACACAATCTATACTAAAACAACTTAGCTTAAACAATTATAACGTAAAAATGCAGAGGATAGAAAAATCCTCCGCATTAACAAAGTGTTAATTAATTATTCTTATTTTTACTTTTCTGTTACCCCATCGATAAGCTTCATCTTTCGTCGGGAAAAACACATCAATTTTATAGCCTTTAATAGCAGAACCAACATCTCCTGCTATAGCGTAACCATAGCCTTCTACATATACTTTAGTTCCTAAAGGTATAACACTAGGGTCTACGGCAATTACTTTTGCTTGAGGGTTTGCTTTTAAATTTATGCCCGTAGAGGTAATTCCACTACAGCCATTACAACTTGCAGTATATGCGGTAGAAGATACATAAAATTCTTCCCCACCTTCAGTACCACGGGATACTTGAATTTCTTCCTTAGTACCTACAGCTACAACACGGTCAAGACTTTCTTTTAATGTTGATGTATTTACTAATGTTCTTGAAATTTCTTTGCCATTTTCTAAGATAACTTCATATTGTTTTTCAACTAAACCTTCTTTACCTTCAGAAAGAATTTTTGAAGCACCTTTTGATAATTTACTATCTTTTTTTGTAACAACTGCATAGTCGACTGGCTCTTCCACTACATCGGTGACTTTTTCAACTCTCGTCACAGTAATAACCGAATCCTTCTTCACTCGCTCCGTTAAGTTTGGTTCAACACGATCAAGTAAATTGAGAGTGATCTCTTGCTGCTTTAAAAAGTCAGCGACAGTAGTCGAAGTAGACCATACTTGTTTATCTTCTCCGCCGACATTTAGTGTAATTTGAAATGCCTTTTCCAATGTTATTACAACTTCATTGCTTATATCTGTACTTAATTCTGGTCGAATTCGGTCATGACTTGTTAATTCAATTTCATTTTCTGCCAGAAATTCTTTTACTGTTTTTGCAGTTGTCCAATACGCTTGCTCTTCCCTCTCATTTACAAAGAGAACAAGCTTTGCTGGCTCCCACACCACTTCAATATTATTACTTATTGGTGTATCCACCGATGGATTTACTTTGTCTGCAGGTTTTACATTGACATCATAATCGTCTAACAGCTCATTAACTGTATTCGCATGTGTATTAACTACCTGCGTATAACCATCAAGAGTTAGAGTAACTCTTTCCTTCGTAGCTTGGAAAATGATAAAGACTAATCCAGCTGAGATAGCTATGAAACTACTAATAATTATAGCTAATCTCTCTTTCTTGAAGGGCTTAAAAAACAGATTTTTCAATCTTGATAACTCGATGAAAAACGCCTCCTTCTCCTCGGAGAGATTATATATAGTTAGTTACTATCTGTCAACCCTGACCTCCTTTTCACTTTCGATATACAACATTATGCAAAAAATAATTAAAAAAGAAAAGGGAGACTTATCGACACTTCCATCACCTACAATAGTAAAGGATGTAGAATTTACTCAAGGTCAGTTATCGTTAGACAAGTCTCTTCAGCAAAAGACAAAGAAATTTATCATTTCATGCCGAATAATTTTTTTGCATTTAAAGTTGTTTTTTCAGAAACTTCCTCAACTGTAATTCCTTTTAAATGAGCAATGGATTCAGCAACATACTTCACGTAGCTCGGCTCATTACGCTTCCCACGATAAGGGTGTGGAGCTAAATATGGACAATCTGTTTCTATGAGAAGATTTTCTAACGGTATATCCTTTGCGACTTCTTTTGGCTTTTTTGCATTTTTAAATGTGACAGGACCACCGAGTGAAATATAAAAGTTCATATCTATACACTTTTTAGCTACCTCTACACTTCCTGTGAAGCAATGCATAATCCCACCAACTTGTTCAGCATTCTCTTCCTCAAGAATTTGTAACACATCAGCTGTTGCTTCGCGATTATGAATAATAATTGGTAAGCTCACCTTTTTTGCTAGTTTAATTTGTTTGCGAAATACTTCTTTTTGAACATCTTTTGGTGATTTATCCCAATAATAATCCAGCCCCATTTCACCAATCGCAATTACCTTTGGATGACTTGCCAATTCTTCAATCCACGATAGGTCCTCATCAACCATATCAATTGCATCAACTGGATGCCAACCAACTGCAGCATAAATAAAGTCATACATTTCAGTAAGTTCCATAGCTCGAGTAATTGTTTGACGATCAAAACCAACAACAACAATATGGGATACACCTTCCATTTTAGCACGATTAATGACATCTACTACATCCTCGTCAAATTGCGTTGCATTTAGGTGTGCATGTGTATCAAATAACATCTTAAAACCTCTTTTCAATTATAAAATTCTCTAGCATTACAATGGTGTTAAATTTAGATTAAATTAAGGTGTTCCACTTTTTAATGAGCGGAACACCTCTAATTAAAAACCTAAAAGTCTTGTTATTCACCTACAAATAAGACAACAAAGACAACCCTATGCTGTGTACTATACTATTTTATTTTCGTTCCATTAGGTAGATTTTGATTAACAGATGCTAAAGATAGCATGCCCTCATTTTTACCTGCTAGAATCATTCCTTGCGATAACTCGCCACGAAGTTTAACTGGTTTTAAGTTCGTTACACAAATGACTTTTTGTCCAACTAACTCCTCAGGCTTATAATGCTCTGCTATTCCTGATACCACTTGACGTTGTTCATACCCTAAATCTAATTGAAGTTTTAACAATTTATTTGCTTTTTTCACTGGCTCAGCATGTATAACCTCTGCAACCCGTAAATCTATTTTCATAAAATCATCAATCGTAATTTCATCTAGTTCAGGCTCAGCTTTATCAATTTTCTCAGTTTTTTCAACAACATCACCTTGCATTTGTTGTTTAATATACTCAACCTCTTCCTCCATATCCAGCCTTGGAAAAATAGGTTTCCCTTTGTTAACTGTTACATTTGGTGGAATAAACCCAAATTGTGCTAAACTATCCCATTGCTTTAATTTTTCATCAGTAATTCCCATTTGCTCAAACATGAGTGAGGGTGTCTGTGTTAAAAATGGCTGTAATAAGATTGCAACTCTACGAAGTGATTCCACTAAATGTGTCATAACTGAAGCAAGCTGTTCTCTACTGTTTTCATCTTTCGCTAACAACCATGGCTGGGTTTCATCAATATATTTATTTGATCGACTAATTAGTTGCCACACGGAAGAAAGCGCAACTGAAAACTCCATTTTCTCCATAGCATCACTATATTTCTCTACAACTTTTTCGTTCATTGTTACAAGTTCATTGTCAAAATCTGTTTTAGAGCCGTTATACTCAGGTATCTCCCCATCAAAATACTTTTGAATCATAGCAATAGTTCTATTGAGTAAGTTACCTAAATCATTAGCCAAATCAAAATTTATCCTTTCAACAAACCCTTCAGGCGTAAACACGCCATCTGCCCCAAAGGGAACTTCTCTAAGTAGATAGTAACGTAATGCATCTAAGCCATATCGGTCAATTAAAGATACAGGATCAACAACATTACCTTTCGATTTCGACATTTTGCCGTCCTTCATGAGAAGCCAACCGTGAGCAAATACTTTCTTTGGAAGCGGTAAGTCCAATGCCATAAGCATGATAGGCCAATAAATAGTATGAAAACGTACTATTTCTTTACCAACAAGATGTACATCCGCTGGCCAATAAGCTTGAAATTTTTCATCATTTTCTGAGCCATATCCCAATGCCGTAATATAATTTGTTAAAGCATCTATCCACACGTAAATAACATGCTTAGGATCACCAGGAACTTTTATTCCCCAATCAAACGTTGTTCTTGATACAGCTAAGTCCTCTAAGCCAGGTTTAATGAAATTATTAATCATTTCATTTTTTCGCGATTCTGGCTGAATAAAATGAGGATTGTCTTCGTAGAATTTTAACAGTCGATCAACATATTTCCCCATTTTAAAGAAATATGATTCCTCTTTCACTTTTTCTACAGCACGTCCACAATCTGGGCATTTTCCGTCGACTAATTGACGTTCAGTGTAGAAAGATTCACATGGTGTACAGTACCAGCCTTCATAAACATCTAAATAAATATCTTCCTGTTTAACAAGTTGATCAAATATCTTCTCAACAATATCTTTATGCCTTGTTTGCGTCGTTCGTATAAAATCATCATACGAAATATCTAACTTTTTCCACAAATCCTGTATTCCTGACACAATGTCATCTACATACTTTTGAGGTGAAATCCCTTTTTCATCAGCCTTTTGCTGAATTTTTTGACCGTGTTCATCCGTTCCGGTTAAATACATCACATTATAACCTTTAAGCCTTTTATAACGGGCCATTGCATCACCCGCGACCGTTGTATAAGCATGTCCTATATGCAATTTGCCGCTCGGATAATATATTGGGGTAGTAATATAAAAGTTTTTAGCTCCTTGTTTCATCTTTTCCTCCTTATGTAAAAAACAAATCAATAATTATAAACCTTAGTTTACTATAAAGATAAGCTTCTTTAACTAGTGTATAGGATTTATTGTTTATTTTATTTTAAAATGTATAGTCAAATCAAATTTCAAATTATATTAGTATTTATTTTCCAGTAGTTTTTTGTCGATTTATAGTTGAAATTTGTCGAATTTTATTTATAATAATTCTTAACTACATTGGTAAGTTATTTGAAAATGTTAAAAATAAATGGATTATTTTCTAAATATTTACCATTTAGTGATATTATAGCATTTTAAGTTAAATCCTATTAAAACAATAGTTATCTCTATATATAATACCATTTTTTTAAAAACACTACATATATTTCAATTAAATTCATTGACTAGCATGGGAAACACTGGTATTATTAAGAAAATAATTATTTGTCGAATAATGACGAATTTAAGAGATAATAAAAATTTTTGTATTAGTGAGAGGAGTATTTATTATGAAATCTACAGGTATAGTTCGTAAGGTTGATGAGTTAGGTCGTGTAGTAATACCGATCGAACTTCGACGTACACTAGGAATTGCAGAAAAGGATGCACTAGAAATCTACGTTGATGATGATAGAATTATATTGAAAAAGTACAAGCCTAATATGACTTGTCAAGTAACAGGGGAAGTATCTGATGATAACTTAACTCTTGCCGAGGGTAAAATTATTCTAAGTCCTGAAGGTGCAGAAAAGCTAATAGATGAAATTAAATCAAACCTAGTAAAATAATGAAGTTATCATAAAAATAAGCGCCTTACATTTCTATTATACGGAATGTCTAGAAGGCGCTTTTTTCTTTTTATTTGGCTATTTTTCATAAACTTTGTTGTTTTTACTTTAATTTGAGAAACTAATGTAGTGTATCATATGACTTTTATTGTCTTTAGAGAAGAGAGATGTCCAGAAAGTTAGTAATATTCGTGTTTAGCTCTTATTGCGAAAAGAAACAATTAATGTGACACATCCTTTTATTTCCTAGGAAAAAGGATGATAATTTGTATTCTACCTTACATGGTATTGTTGATAAACTTCTCTTTTTACCATATCTCTATCTTTTGCTACTTTTTTTATCGCATCCTTTGACGTGTACGATTGTTTATTTATATAATAATCGATATGCTCTACAACAGTTAATTCTTCCCACCATTGATTTTCCATATGACTTTCTATACTACTTCCTTCTACTATAATACAAAACTCACCACGCACATTCGATTGCTGTGACCATTGAAATAGATCTTGTATCGTTCCCCTAATAAATTCTTCATACTTTTTTGTCAACTCTCTAGAAAGGACTGCAGGGCGATCACCTAATTGTTCTAACATCATTTTTAACGTCTCTTGCAACCTATGCGGTGATTCGTAAAATATCATCGTTTCTTGTACTTGATTACAAAGCTCCAATTGTTTACGTTTTTCTTTTTTGTGACGAGGTAAAAAGCCGTAGAAATAAAAAGGTTGTGTTTTTATTCCAGAAGCAATTAACGATGTTAATGCTGCATTTGCACCTGGCAATGGAATCACCTTGTACTGCTCTTTTAATGCTGCAACAACAATTTCAAAACCTGGGTCAGAGATTGTCGGCATCCCTGCATCACTAACTAATGCTACCTTTTTTCCTAATTTAAGCAGGTTTATTATTTTTTCGCCACTCGTTTCTTTATTATGCTCATGATAACTCATGACTGCATTTGATATTTGAAAGTAATTCAATAGCTTTTTCGTTTGTCTTGTATCTTCTGCTGCTATAATGTCTGATTCTTTAAGTATACGTATTGCCCTATATGTCATATCTTCTAAATTACCAATAGGTGTTGGAACAAGATATAAGCATCCTTCTATATCTTCATTTTGAAAGCTGTTTTGTTGCCACATACTTTAGCTTGTTCTCCTTTGCTATAAATTGCTCTTTCTTCTGTCGTGTTTTAAGTTGCTTGAAATCCCATTCTGCCCGAAGTGCTTCACTTTTTGTAGCATACGATTTGGCAAACAGTAATGATACGGGAATACGCCCTCTCGTATACTTTGCCCCTTTGCCCTCATTATGTGTTCTTATGCGTTTCTTAAGGTCATTTGTATAACCAGCATAATAGCTTCCATCACTGCATTCTAACACATATATGAAATGCTGTTTACTTTCCATATAGAATGTTCCTCACATCGTCAGTGTATTCATTGTGTTCATTATATACTACTAGCGGGGGTAATAACTTCAAATCTGGGCTTCCATCCTTGGTCGCTTCAATTAATAGGGTATTTGCTTCTTTTCCATGTCGAGGGTAAACGAATTGTAATCTTTTTGGCTCTAAACGATATTTCCTCATTAAAGTAATCATGTCAATAAGACGACCTGGTCGGTGTACAAATGCCGCTTTCCCTCCCTGTTTAAGTAGCATACTACTTACTCTAATTGTATCCTCTAGCGTACAATAAATTTCATGTCTAGCAATAGCTAAATGTTCATTTTTATTAATTTCTTCATTACTAGGTGTTGGAAAATAAGGTGGATTGCAAGTAACAATATCAAACTTTCCTTGTCCTAATAATGTGGGCATATCTTTTATATCGCCATGAATAAATTTTATCCGGCTATCTAGTTTATTAAATGCAATTGTTCTCTCAGCCATCTGATAAATTTTTTCTTGGATTTCGACTCCTGTAATATGCCCTTTTGTCCTTTTACTAAGTAATAATGGAATAACGCCATTTCCAGAGCATAAATCAATTAAATTACCCCTTTGAATTGGTACATAAACAAATTTAGCTAATAAAACTGTATCTAGTGAAAAGGCAAACATCGATGGGCTCTGAATAATTCGCATATTTTCACCAAGTAAATGATCTAATCGCTCATCCCCTATAAGCTTAACCATCATAGACACTCCTTTCTGTTTATAACAATGTTGTCGCATGAAGAACTAAACACATTCGACACCTTTTCTTATCATATAATACACTTCTGTCACTTAAATTTAAGTGACAAGTGCCTAATTAAAAGTTCAACACTTCTTTATTAAAATTCCTAGTAAAAATAGTCTTCCAAAGTGGAAGACTATACATTATTTTTTATTTAAAAATGATAAACAAAACAAGCAATCTCCTTCTGCACGAACACTACCATAGTGAACATTACATATATGAAAGCCTTCTTGATATAAACGGGCTAAATTATCATAACCCTCCCCAATATCAACTTGCTTATTTTGTTTCCTTTTGTTATTAGATTTGTTCTTCTTTAATTTTTTTGGCTCTTCTGAGGTTTGCTCTAATCTACGTCTAAGATGCTCATTCTCAATTATCAAATGGTGATTTTCTTCCAATAATTGTGCAAGATGATCTTTGAGCTCTCCCAGTTGACGATATAAATGCCCTATTTGCTCCTCCATACTGCTTACTGAATGAAAAATCTCTTTTTTATCCACAAAATCCACCTCATTAATCTGTGGCTTGAATTGATACAGCTCCCTCGTTCATTAGTTCATCCAATGTGTATTCAATTACTCGTTCTCTATCGTTTAATTCAACTTGTAATACACGTTCTAATATATTCAATCCAACTACACGGCCTGCTCCATTAGGTGTTACGATCTTCTCACCAATATCAGGTAGCAGTTGTTTAGCAGATTCGTATTCATCATTTTCATACTTTAAGCAACACATCAACCGGCCACATAGACCAGATATTTTAGTAGGATTTAAAGAGAGGTTTTGGTCTTTTGCCATTTTTATAGAGACTGGCTCAAAGTCCCCTAAAAATGTCGAACAGCAGAGCATTCTTCCACACGGACCTATACCACCTAACATTTTGGCTTCATCACGAACACCAATTTGACGCAATTCAATTCTTGTTCGAAAAATAGCTGCAAGATCTTTCACTAGTTCTCTAAAATCAACGCGGCCATCTGCTGTGAAGTAGAAAATCACCTTATTTCGGTCAAAGGTATATTCTACATCTACTAATTTCATCTCCAAGCCATGTTGATTAACCTTTTCGATACATACTTCATATGCTTCTTGTGCAGCTTGTTTATTCTCTTCAACAATAAGTTTATCTTTTGATTCAGCAATTCTAATAACTTTTCTTAATGGAAGAACTATGTCGCTCTCATCAACTTGTTTTTTATTTATAACTACCTTGCCGAATTCAATTCCACGTACTGTTTCTACTATAACAAATTCTCCATCATCTATTTTAAATTCCCCTGGATCAAAATAATAAATTTTCCCAGCTTTTTTAAAACGTACACCAACTACATCATACAAATTAAAATCCCTCCTGCAAATTCAATACAAGTTGTTCCATTAATAAATGTGGATTCATGTTGGTGTGTAAACGACTTTTGGCCTCTAAAACTGCTGACATTTGTTCAGCAATATGATTTTGAGAAATATGAAGGGCATATTGATTTAATTTTTCTAATTGGTCAGTATACACAACGTATTCATTTTCACCTAACTGAATATATAGTAAATCTTTTAACAAAAGTAATAATAAGTCTAAACTACTATCAAGCTTGTCTTTATCATTAAAATGAGAGAGCCACTTCTCTTGAATATATAATAAAGCTTTAGCATAATTCATATTTAGCATTTCATATAATTGTATCACTATCATCCTAGATTGCGCAAACCAATCATCTTGACATAATTCAGTTGCTTCTTCAAAATTATTGGTCATTTGAGCCACTAGTGCAGCTAAATGGGGTGGGGCCCCTTTATCTAGTAGGAAATCTTTCATAACAATTGAAGCAATTGGTTGAAAAGATAACACTTGACAACGAGAAATAATAGTATTTAACATTTTTTGTATATTTTCTGTAAGGAGAATAGCTATTGTATCAGAATCAGGCTCCTCTAAAAATTTCAATAGACTGTTAGCAGCATTTGTCGTCATCCGATCAGCATGTTCAATAATATATAACTTTTTGGATGACTCTACTCCAGTTTTAGAAAATTCACTTTGTAAATCTTGAATTTGTGATTTTTTAATTGATTGGCCATCTGGTTCAATGATATGCACATCAGGGTGGTTTTTCGAATCTACCCTACGACAATTAATACAATTTTGGCAAGGGATGCTTCCATTCAAATGTTTACATAACATGCTTTTAGCTAACATAAGGCTAACATGTTTTTTTCCCGTCCCTCGACCACCTTCAAATATATATGCGTGGGCTACTCTATCCTTAAGTATACTATTAGTGAGCATTTTTATTATTGTCGGTTGATAGGTTTCTAGCTTGTCCCACGTATCATTTACCACAAACATCACTCTCTTACGTATACAAATTTATTAATAATCCTTTTATAATCCCTATTTTATTTAATAGAGAAATTGAATTACTTTCTTTATCAATCAGTGTATCAGCTAAATCAATCAATTCTTGATCGATGTTTTCGATAATTTTTAGCTTTCTACCCTGTCCTCTAGAATTCCAACTATGAGATTGCTTTAAGTCCATGCCGAAATCAACAGCTTGCTCAACAAAGCGTTTCACTAACGCTTTATACTTAGTTAAATCTTTAAAGGTTCTTGAGCGAGCGAGCAGATTACCAGCTACTTCAATATCTTTCATAAGCTTGTTTAATTGTTCAACATGCATTTTCGAATCTTGTTTCTGTACAAGCTCATGAAACTTCATTTGATTACTAGATGATTGCTTAATTTCTGGTTGAGCCTTTTCAATGGTTGTCTTTACATCTTGATTAATTTTCATTATAAATACCTCATATCCGTCTAAAATTGGTGAAATTGATCGATTGGAAGAACAAATACTGTAGCTCCTCCTACCTCTACTTCAACCGGATATGATGCGTAAGTATCTACATTTCCGCCCATTGGAGAAATAGGGGCAACTAATTGATCACGATGTTGGCAACTTTCTTTTATGACCTGTAAGGCTTTTTCAACACGAATGTCTTCTGTACCAATTATAAATGTTGTGTTTCCAGATTTTAAAAAACCACCAGTACTTGCAAGCTTTGTCGCTCGAAAATTATGGTCAACTAGTGCATTTGATAATCGATTACTATCCTGATCTTGGACGACTGCTAAAATTAATTTCATAACATCAGCCTCCTATCATTTTATCACGAAATTTCTTTATCATCATGTTTAGGATGTTGGAAAATATCGTTTATGTTTCGTTTATTATAACATCATTTTCCACCACTTTATCTAGGTACTTATCATGTATTTTAAATTATTATCGTTCATGTCCTTCTATAAAATGCTCTATATGCATTTTTGCTTCATTAAACACTTCTTCAAGCGTCCTGTCTGCCTCGACTAGTCTAATACGATCTGAAAAACGGTCAACTAGTAATAAATATCCTTCACGCACCCTCTCATGAAAGGAGATATTCTCCATATCCAACCTATTAACCTCTCTTTTATTATTTTGTTGAATTCTTTGTAGTCCGACAATTGGTTCTATATCAAAATATAAAGTAAAATGAGGCATTAAGTTGTTAATGGCAAACTTATTTATCCCAAAAACTTCATCAATACCAATTCCTCTAGCATAACCTTGGTAAGCAAGTGAGCTATCTATAAAACGGTCACACAATACTACTTTCCCTTCCTCTAAGGCTGGGATTACTTTTTCAACGAGATGTTGACGTCTTGCAGCTGCGTATAATAAAGCTTCTGTACGACCATCCATTTTATCGTTGTGTTGATCTAATATTACTTTCCTAATTTGCTCTGAAATGGCAATGCCACCAGGTTCACGAGTTGAAATGACATCATACCCTTTTTTATATAAATAATTTGCTAATTTATCAATGATTGTTGTTTTTCCAGCACCTTCAGGGCCTTCGAATGAAAAAAAATATCCAGACACTCAATATTCTCCTTTGCTATCTATCAAAAATTTCTATCTCGTTTTGCTTCAATAATTGTCCACCATGAAATTTTGCACCCAATGCCTTAAAGTTAAGGATTCTTTCAATATGAGATTCTGTAATTTCTTCTCCTACTATTAAAAGTGGTACTCCTGGCGGATAAGGTATTAACATTTGAGCACATAATTGACCTACCGCATCTTTTAACGGAATTACTTTCTTATTGTAGCTTTTTAACTGGCTATATGAAATAGTTAAAGTGGAAATGTTATCGTTCGAATACATTTTTACGTTAGAACTCTTCATCTTAGTTATTTCGACAGAACGTAATATATTTTCTATAGAAAGTAACGGCTTAAATAAGTTATCATCATTTGATAATGGAAATATAAACAACACATTATCAGGATCGGCTAATTCTGTATAAACTCCATAATCCTCAAACAATTTTTGGAGATCATACCCAGATAATACACAATCAGATTGAACGGTAACCTTCAATGGATCAGTTAGTATAGATGGATTGTTTGTTCTCACTACTTGAATCTGTGGTATAGAATGTAAAATTTCAGTATATTGATTTATTTTCTCAACAAGTTGATTGATTTTTCCAGTATCTTTCATATCGTTAAGATAGTATCTTGCTAAATCCAAAGAAGCCATTATTGGATAAGAGGGACTACTTGTTTGAAATAGCTGTAAGTAATACACCAAATTATTTATATCGACAAGATTACTTTTCACATGAATAAATGAACCCATAGTCATTGCGGGTAAGGTTTTGTGTGCGGAATGAACAACAATATCCGCTCCACACTCAATTGCAGAAATAGGGAATGGCTGACCTAGATTAAAATGAGCACCATGTGCTTCATCAACTAGTACTGGAATATTATAATCATGAGCAAATGAAATAACCTCTGTTAAGTCAACTGACTGCCCATAATAATTGGGATTTGTTAAAATGATAGCTTTCGCTTTAGGATGTTCTTTAATTGCTTGTTTAATCGTTTCAATTGGGACATGAGCTGCAGTTTTTACTTTGTCATCATAATAAGGGGCTAAAAAAACTGGCTTAACCCCTGCCAATTGAATACTATTAAAAATAGACTTATGACTATTCCTTTGTACAAGAACAGTGTCATTTTCCTCACATACAGCAAGTACCATTGCTAAATTACCAGCTGTGCTACCATTAACTAAAAAAAAGCTCTGGTCTGCACCATATAACTCAGCTGTTAATTGTTGCGCTTGCGCAATAGCAGATTCAGGTGCATGTAAATCATCTAGCCCTGTTAATTCAGTCGCATCTATCCTTAATATATTTTCAAAGAAGTGTAAACCTTTTTTGGGGAAGAGAGCACCATTTTTATGACCAGGAACATGGTAAGAATGCGGGTTATAATTAATATGTTGAACTAACGCATCAAACATAGGTGTTAATTTTTGATCCATTACTACTCCTTCTAGAACTGAATTATATACTTTACATACCTCATTATTATAACTTATTTCAGGTCTTAAATCTTATTAAATAAGGTCTATTACAACAGTTAGTATTTGCTTTTAAGATTAAGATCTAAACATTGTTATTATGCGACTATCCGCCTATAATAAAAACACCTATGTATTTTTCTACACAAGTGTTCAGTAATTAATTATAATATTTTAGTAAATAATTATTTGTAGTGTGATATGGTACTGCTCTATGAAGATGTTGCCTTCTTTAACTGTTGTAGATAAAACTGATACTTTGGATCGCTAGTATCTGTTGTTATCATATTCTTTTCACATTCAATACAAATAAATGTCTTATATAAATGAATCCCTTGATACTTTCTCTGTTCACATATTAAACACGTTTCCCCAATAAGTTGTTTTTTTACTACAAGTGAACTCAACACCTCCACCTCCATACACATATTATCATCAGTATTTTTAAAATTTATACATAATTTAGAATTTTGGTTATAGAATATTTTTTTACTATTTCTATTAGTGTATTTCTTATTTAAAATAAATGTGTATGTCTATATTCAATAAGTACAACATATCTTCAAAATTTTTAAAGTATACATATTCAATGATACTTGTACATTGCATAAAAAAGCGTACAAAAAAAGCACATAGCCTAATGCTCTGTACTTTTAATTGCCTGGCAACGTCCTACTCTCACAGGGGGAAACCCCCAACTACCATCGGCGCTGAAGAGCTTAACTTCCGTGTTCGGTATGGGAACGGGTGTGACCTCTTCGCTATCGCCACCAGA
>NZ_JBPXRQ010000033.1:0-60046 GCF_051842895.1 Cytobacillus sp. Hm23 | reverse complement strand
TAGAAGTTTCAAGCGTTTTAGAGCTAAAATCTTATTAGCTCATAAGTATAAAAAAGTGGGTGTTCATGTTGGATAGGGCGAAGAGAACTTGCTTCACCCCAACATTTGACGTTGAACCTTTATTTATCATTTAACCTTAGCATTGTCATGAGCTGAAACACCTTTCGGTTCAGGAACAAATATTAAAATAATTCCACCAATGACAAAGAGAACAATTAAACTAAAGACACCCATATTCGTATGTCCTGTTAGTTGAGAGGTGAGCCCGACTAGAAATGGTCCCATAATGGCAGCAAATTTACCGAAGATATTGTAAAAGCCAAAGAATTCATTGGCATTCTCTTTAGGTATGAGCTTAGCGAAGTAAGAGCGGCTTAACGCTTGAATCCCACCTTGTGACGATGCGACCAGCATAGCCAATATCCAAAAATCGAGTGTAGTTTGCAGAAAAAATGCGTAAATACAAACAATGATATAAATAATGATACCTACGTAAAGCATTTTCTTACCTGTAAAGATATCCGCTAATTTCCCGTACAATATGGCAAATGGTGCGGCAACAACCTGTGTGACAAATAAGATGATGAGTAAGCTTGTAGCAGATATACCTAAATCCGTTCCGTATGCTGTAGACATGGAAATGATCGTCCCTACCCCATCAATATAAAAGAAATAAGCTAGCAAAAATAAAAATAATGAACGGTATTTTCGAACTTCCTTTACCGTTTTCGCTAGTCGCTTAAAACTATTGCTAACAGGTTTTCGTTCACGTTCAATATAGTGGACTTGATAAACATGCTTTAATAATGGAATGGTAAAAACAAACCACCATAATGCTGTAATCATAAAGGCTATCTTACTTGCCACCGCTGTACTAATCGGTAGGATACTACTTTGAGATAACATGATGATAGCGATACTAACGATAAAAGGGATTGTACTACCAATGTAACCAAATCCAAACCCGTATGTAGACACACGGTTCATCCGTTTCTTTGGTGTGACATCTACTAAAAAAGCATTGTAAAAAATATTTGCTCCAGCAGATCCAATCGTTGCCACGGTATAACAAACTAGTAACATCAGCCATTGATTACTCGGAATAAATGCTAATATCGCCGTTGAGGTCACACCTAAGAGAAGGAAGAATGTGAAAAACTTTTTCTTTAACCCTTGATAATCTGCAATCGTACCTAATATAGGACTTAACATTGCTAATATGAAGGTTGCAATCGCTATAGTATAGCCTAAGTAAGCCGTGGAACTTGCGGCAGAAATTCCACTATTCGTCGCAGCTTCTTTATAAAACAGCGGAAATATAGCTGTTGTTATAATAATTGAATACGCTGAGTTTGCCCAATCATAAAAAATCCAACCCCGCTCCGCTTTTGAAAAACGCTTCATAACACTCCTCCCAACCTAATCAACTTAACTTTCATTTAAATGGCATACCAAAAGAATAAAAGTAGATTTACCATACCTTTTTCACATCTAATAATCTTTCACTTCAATGCGTACTTTCATCACCTTCATGTCAGGTTTGCTATAGTAGGCAAAAAAAGTAATGTTGCAAGGCAACAGCCTTGTACAAATACTAGTGTGAAATCTCGATAAATGTCTTCTTTTGCTCGACAGATAAGTGATATTAATATGATTACTAACGAAGCTTGTATATTTACTTAGGCAATATTATTCTCTAATTGATTCATTGACTTAAGTCAATGAATCATGTTCATTTTTTCACTACAATACAATCAAAAGACTTAGGAGGGAATTATATGGAAGTATTACAGCAAGGAGTAAATCAGCTTCGAAAATCAGCATTAATTGCAGGGATATCCTTGCTCATCATGACCGTAGCTGCATTTTTCTCTTTTGGCTATGTTCATAGTTCTTTAATGATTAGTAATAGCTCGATTGAAACATTTAATAACATTTCAGCATCAACAGGATTATTTAGAGCAGGAATACTTGGTTGGCTAGTTATATTAATAACGGATATTATCGTTTCGTGGGCATTTTATATCTTTTTAAAACCAATACATGAAGGATATGCAATGCTAGCTGCTTGGCTTCGATTGATGTATACTGCCATACTGGCTATTGCGGTCTCAAATCTCATTCAGGTAGATAATCTCATTAAGTATAGTAATGATCTGTTGAATCAGCCTGACAGTCTTCTCGTTTCTGAAGTCATGATGTCTGTACTAGCATTTGAATCTGTTTGGTCGTTTGGATTAATCGTCTTTGGGATGCATCTATTAATAGTGGGCTTTGTCGTTTCAAAAACTAAAACAGTTCCAAAGATCATAAGCTTTCTACTTGTATTAGGTGGTGCAAGTTATATGTTGGTCCATCTATTAGACGGATTCTTTCCCAAGCTTGAAAATGTGACTTCAACTATCGAGATGATTTTGATGATTCCAATGACTGCTGGAGAGCTAGGCTTTTGCATTTGGCTCTTAATGAAAGGTGGTAAAACACCTATTAAATCGTATTCAACAAGGAAGGCACACAACAATGCTGCGCAAATTTGAATGCTATAATCTTCGTTTGATACGACTAAGTGACTCAGGTGTAATACCTAAATAGCTTGCTAACTGATGCTGTGGTACACGGTTAATCAAATCAGGGCGTTTGTCAACGAGCGCCTTATACCGCTCTTCTGGGCGAGATGAAATAAACGTAGCAATATCATCGTGCATATCACCCATAATCTCTTCCATTAGCTTACGCGTCATCGTTTCAAGTCCTGGATGCTTGTCATACATCTGTTCCTCGTTCGATAAATCACCTACAACGAGAACACAGTCCTCCATACAGATTAACGTGTACTTTGATGCTTTATCAGAACTATGCTGATTGAAAATCGTCACCGCTTGTTCTTCTGTAAAAAAATTATACGTCGTTTCTCTCCCCTCTTCATCAACTGCAAACTGGCGGACGCAACCCTTTACGACAAAATAGCATTTCTCTGGAACCTCTCCCTGATCTAAAAGGATAGTTCCTTTTTTATATTCTGCAATAGGTATATCTGCAACAATCATCTCTATCTCTGATTCACTAGCATCAGTATAATGTTTCAAATATCGAATAAGGATATCACTCATGTGAGCTACACCTCCATATTTCTCTTTATTATTGTTATAGCATATCACTTAGCTATGAAGCTAACAAAATATGATTCATATTACGATTTGAATAAGTAGATTTAATAAAGAAAGACTACTAGAAGATATATTCGTAGGACACTCTGAAGAAGATGATATGACAAGATGAGGCCATTTCAACATATGCAACTGGATTATTCTTTAGAACAACTAATAGGGTGGTTGGTTTGATGATGAGCGGTGTGGTCGGTTTGACAGTAAAAGGGTGATTTTGGACAGTAAAAGGGCTGACTTGGATAGTAAAGGAGCTGATTTGGACAGTAAAATGGGTAATTTGGATAGTAAAAAGGTTGATTTGGACAGTAAATTGTGTGATTTGGACAAAAACTGTATTAGTTCTGCAGCAATATCTTCATTGGTGATTTGATTAACGTAATTGCACAAAAATAATGTAGTAAGAAGCGGAAAAATCCTGTTTAACAACCTCATACTCAGGTAATTCTAATAAACATGAAAACAACATTTTTGACCCTATTTTGTGTGGTGATGAATCCTATTTGAAAGAAAATATTGTTAAAAATTCTCCATCCACAGCACATATCACTTTGAATCAAACACCCAGTCCACTATAATAGAGAGTAAGAATTATCATAATAGTCTAACACCTATTTGTGGCAAGATGTAATGTTATCTTCGACTAAATGTTCAAAAATAGGAAGGAGAATGATGAATGGAAAACAACAATTATCCTGACCAAAAAGAACACACAGCTGCAGCTGCGGGGCAATGTCCTGTAACTCATCACAAAGATAGTGCAATCACGACAACGACAGCGCCTAGAGGTACGACGAATAAAGACTGGTGGCCGAATCAATTGAATTTAGGCATTCTTCGCCAGCATGACAAGAAATCCAACCCAATGGGAGAAGACTTTAATTATAAAGAAGAATTCTCTAAGCTCGATTATGATGCTCTAAAGAAAGATCTTCATCATTTAATGACAGATAGCCAAGATTGGTGGCCTGCTGACTACGGTCACTACGGTCCATTCTTTATTCGAATGTCTTGGCATGCAGCAGGTACATATCGGACGGCTGATGGACGCGGGGGCGGCTCAACTGGATCACAGCGCTTTGCACCTCTGAACAGCTGGCCGGATAATGTCAATCTTGATAAGGCCCGCCGTCTGTTATGGCCTATTAAGCAAAAGTATGGAAACAAGATTTCCTGGGCCGATTTACTTGTATTAACAGGTAACGTAGCACTTGAATCTATGGGCTTAAAAACGTTTGGTTTTGGAGCAGGACGTGAGGACATTTGGCACCCTGAGGAAGATGTGTATTGGGGTTCAGAGAAGGAATGGTTAGCTGACAACAGGTATTCCGGTGACCGTGAGCTAGAAAATCCACTCGCTGCTGTACAGATGGGGCTCATTTATGTAAATCCTGAAGGTCCAAACGGAGAGCCGGATCCACTTGCAAGTGCCCGTGATATTCGTGATACATTTGAACGTATGGGAATGAATGACGAAGAAACGGTGGCGCTTGTCGCGGGTGGACACACATTTGGTAAAGCGCATGGCGCAGGGGATGCCTCTCAAGTAGGTGACGACCCTGAAGCAGCTACACTTGAAACACAAGGCTTTGGATGGAAGAGCACATACAAGAGCGGAAAAGGCCGTGATACGATATCAAGTGGTATTGAAGGTGCATGGACGACGAACCCTACTAAATGGGATAATGGCTACTTTGAATTGTTATTCGGATATGAATGGGAGTTGACCAAGAGTCCTGCAGGCGCTTCTCAATGGGCACCTGTCAATATGCAGGAGGAACATTTGGCCCCGGATGCTGAAGATCCATCTAAACGTGTAAAGACAATGATGACAACAGCGGACATGGCCTTGCGTATCGATCCAGAATATGAAAAAATTTCTCATCGTTTTTATGAGAATCCGGAAGAGTTTGCAGATGCATTCGCTCGTGCATGGTTTAAATTACTTCACCGTGACATGGGGCCAAAAGATAGATACTGGGGTCCAGAGGTTCCACAAGAAGAGTTAATCTGGCAGGATCCGATTACAGAAGTCGATTATGAACTATCTGATGCCGAAATCGCTGACCTAAAAGAAAAAATTCTTAACACAGGATTAACCGTAAGCGAACTAGTGAAAACAGCTTGGGCTTCAGCAAGCACATATCGTGGTTCTGATATGCGTGGGGGTGCGAACGGTGCACGCATCCGTCTGGCTCCTCAAAAAGACTGGGAAGCAAACGAACCTGCACAGCTTGAAAAAGTGCTTGGAATCTACGTGGACCTTCAAAGTAAGCTTGATAAAAAAGTCAGCCTTGCTGATTTAATCGTACTTGGTGGAAACGCTGCAATCGAAAAAGCAGCTAAAGAAGCAGGCTTCGATGTAACAGTTCCATTTTCTCCTGGTCGTGGTGACGCAACTGATGAGCAAACAGAAGTGGAAAACTTTGAAGTATTAGAGCCGGTATCTGATGGGTTCCGTAACTACCAGAAGAAAGAATACTCTATCAGCCCAGAAGAAATGTTGGTAGACAAAGCGCAGCTACTAGGTCTAACTGCACCAGAAATGACAGTCTTGCTCGGCGGTATGCGTGTCCTTGGCACGAACCATGGCGGTTCGGAACACGGCGTATTTACTGACCGTGTCGGCACGTTGACAAATGACTTTTTTGTGAACCTGCTTGACATGGGGATTGAATGGAAACCAGCGGGCTTCAACAAATATGAAGGCCGTGACCGCAAATCTGGTGAAGTCGTTCGTACTGCCTCACGCTTTGACCTCGTATTCGGTTCAAACGCAGTTCTTCGAGCTATAGTTGAAGTGTATGCTCAAGACGATAATACAGAAAAGTTTGTCCATGACTTTGTAGCCGCTTGGGTCAAGGTGATGGATGCAGATCGGTTTGATTTGAAGTAACCTTTATTTTGGAGACATAAAAAACTGCATCTCTATTGTTCGATACAATTGGAGGTGCGGTTTTTCTATCTAAAAATATCTTTAGCCCCCTTATTAGAGACAAAAATTCAACAGACATACTGATACTTGTATTTTAGTTTTTTACTTATGGTACGGTTCCCCCCTATTAATCCGAAAAGCTCGATAAACCTGCTCCAACAAAATCAACCTCATCAACTGATGAGGAAACGTCATCTTAGAAAATGACAACGATTCGTTCGACCTCTGCATTACTTCATTACTTAGTCCTAGTGACCCTCCTATTACAAAAGCAACTTTACTCTTGCCGTACGTTGCTAAATTATCAAGGTCTTTTGCGAGCTGTTCGGATGTTTTCATTTTGCCTTTGATGGCTAAGGCGATGACGTGGGTGTCTTCTGATATTTTTGCGAGTATGCGCTCGCCTTCTTTTTGTTTGATTTGCTCCATTTGTTGCTCGCTTAAGGCTTCGGGTGCTTTTTCGTCTGGGAGCTCAATAATATTGACCTTTGCATATGGTGTGAGGCGTTTTAAGTATTCTTGTATGCCTTGCTTTAAGTATTTTTCTTTTAGTTTTCCAATTGAAATAATTGAGATATTCACATTTATCCCCGCTTTATAAACAGTTTACTTACAAGTTATCCACAGTGGTTATCCACATATACACATTTTCTATCCACATCTTGTATGAGAATATTAGTTCCCTACAATATATGTTGCTGGATTTCGACAAAATTCACAGCATGTTGACAACTTTTCTTCTTCATTTAGCATATTTATTTCTGGTGCAATTTCATGTTCATCTACATACATATCAATGGCTAAATCTATATGTTCATCACAGCATTTCATGTTCTCATTCCTCCAAACAATGACTCTTTACATTTATCCACATGTGGGCAATTCTTTTTTCCGTTATCCATTGTAGCATATATTATTGTGGGTAATTATTAACGTAAATATTTATCCACACACATAAAAGCATAAGCGACTTCACTTCCACCTTAAAACCCCCCACTCCCCAGTGGTAACGGCGGAATCTTGTCATCATCATCCTGACTCCTCCGACAAGCACTTGACTCAAGACATTTCTCATGAAGACGCTTTTTACGAAATGGTGAAACTACTTCACGAAGAAAAGCACTAAATCTAAACATTAGCTAATACTCATATAATAAATAATCCTACTTATAAACCATTTAGTTAATCATAAAAAAGAGGGCTTCTCATAACCCTCTCTTCCTACCGTTTATACATCTACCTACAGCAAAATATATTTCGACAGCTTCATCGTTATCGTTTGTTTTAATCCTTGTCGAAACAATGTTACTTCCATCGTATCTCCGACTGACTTTTTCGTATATAAATGCCTTCTTAAGTTTGTTAGGTCATTTATTGGTTCACCGTCAAGCTCAACGATGACATCAAGCTCTTGCATGCCGGCTTCGTCAGCAGGTGAGGATCGTTCAACGCCAGTGATAGCTACACCTTTAGTCACTTCTGTTGGTAGCTTTAATGTTTTTTGTAAATGCTCTACCGGAATATCTTGGAGAGAGGTTAATTCTACTCCCATATATGGTCGTCTAATCTCACCATTCATTTCTAGGTTTTCAATTGTTTGTTGTACATAGTTAATTGGGATTGAAAGGCCTATACCTTCAACAGCATGCCTCGCAATTTTCATCGAATTTATGCCGATGACCTTTCCATTCATATCTACGAGTGCGCCTCCACTATTACCTGGGTTTATCGCAGCATCTGTTTGTAAAACCTCAGCAAACCAATCAATGATTCTGCCTTTTGATTCTACTTCTACTGGGATAAAACGATTTGTACCAGAAATAATGCCTTTTGTGACCGATCCTGATAGATGGATTCCTAATGGGTTCCCTATTGCGATGACGGTTTCCCCAGTTTTTACTTGATCTGAGTCACCTAATTCGGCAATGACCGTTATATCCTTTGCATCAATTTTGAGTACCGCCAAATCTGTTAATGCGTCAGTTCCGACTATGTCCGCATTTACACGTGTACCATCATATAGTACGACCTCAACGTTATTTGCCTGTTCAACAACATGGTGATTTGTCACAATATATGCTATGTCGTTGTCTTTTTTATATATAACACCTGAACCAGTACCAGCTTCGACCGGTCCTCTACTTGACCAAAAGTTTGCTTCTTGAATGTTTACAACACCGACAACTGCCTCTGAAACTTTCTCTACAGCTTCAGTTATAGATGTAATCACATTGACTGTCATATTTCTACTAGGGGCTGCTGTAACTGAAACAGAGTCAATTTCCTCTGGTGATTGGATTTTTTCGTGTTCATATACAATCTTATAAGGGAGAACATCTAATTTTGCTAATAGAGGAATGAACATAATGACAATGAATGTGCCAACAACTGCACCTATAAATACAGTTAACAACCAACCTTTTTTCTTCCTCTTCCTCTTGTATCTTTTTTGTAAGTGAACATAACCATCGTCATAATAGCCCATTTATTATTCATCCTTCCATCGGATAATAGGTTAGCTAATGTATTTGTTTAATAATTACACTGCATGTCATTGCATTGTTACCTTCAAGTATCGCAGTTTGTTACATGTATTACACCATATCTATAGTATATTATACTTTTATGTAAAGAAAAATCTACCAACATATATGTAACAGTACTAAACATTAACTTAATTTCCTATGATCGTCTCTTTATTGTTCAAATCAGCACTCTTTCTATCGGAATTTAAGCTTTTTCTGTCCAACTAGCTACTGTTACTGTCCAAATATAGCCTTTTACTGTCCAAACTTCAAAAAAAGGCTTCTCTAAGCCAAACTAATTTGACTAAAGAGAAGCCTCTATCTATTTATATCTAAAATATTTCTTCGATCAACTTCATTGTGACTGTTTGTTCTTCACCATCTCGGAAGATAGTGACTTCCATCGTGTCGCCAATTGCTTTTTCATTATACAAGTACTTTCGTAATTCAATTGTATCTGTAATTTGTACACCATCCATTGCGACAATGACGTCTAATTCTGTTAAGCCTGCTTGGCTTGCTGGAGAATTAGGCTCTACTCGCTGGATGACGACACCTTCTGTAACATCTTCAGGTAAATGAAGCGTTTGATTTTTATGGTAATCTGAAATCTCATTTAGCGATACCAAGTCTCCTACTCCCATATAAGGACGGCGCACTTCCCGGTATTGCTCTAAATCCTCAATAACTGGTAGCGCATAATTACTTGGAATTGAGAAGCCAATTCCTTCAACTGCTTGTTCAGCTATTTTCATTGAGTTAATACCTATGACCTGACCATCGATGTTAACTAATGCTCCACCGCTATTACCTGGGTTAATTGCTGCATCTGTTTGTAAAACTTCAGAATTCCAATCATACGTACCATCGCCATTAATGTCCATTGGTACAGAACGATTTAAGCCGGAAACGATCCCTTGTGTTACTGAACCAGAAAACTCCAAGCCTAATGGATTTCCAATAGCAATGACTGGCTCACCTAAATTAATTTGATCAGAGTCACCGAACTCGGCTACTGTTGTAACGTGTTCCCCATCAATTTCAAGAACCGCTAAATCAGTCCAAATATCACTTCCGAGTATGGTTGCTGGTACACGGGTTCCGTCAGCCAAGCTTACTTCCACTGCATTAGCACCTTCGATTACATGGTGATTAGTGATCACATAAGCTTTACCGTTATCTTTTTTATAAATAACTCCTGATCCTGTTCCTGCTTCTTGTGCTCCAGCTTCGTTGTTACTCCAAAAGCCAGCTTGTTGGATATTCACTACACCGACAACTGCGTCTGATACTTTATCAACTGCATCCGTTACTTGTGAGGATACATTGACGGCAACATTTTTATTAGTTCCCTCATTTATTGGTGTCCCGTTATTTGTTTCGAGTTGCTCAGCTTGCTCCTCGTTAATAGCTATATCATACGGTAAAACATCTAAATTAACTAAAGTAGGAATTGCAATAACAACTAGCAACGCTCCTAGAATAGCCCCAACAAGTGCTGATAAAAACCAACCGCCTCGATTTCCTTTTTGCTTTCCTTGAGCTTGCTCATAGTCTTGATCATAATATCCCATAAGTTATCCACCCTTTCACCGATGAATGTTAGATTTTGCAATTAATGCTTGTAATATTTATTATACTCAGAAATACTAATAAATCTATCATATCCACGAACTAACACAGTCATCACATAATTTCACATGAAGGGTGTTTTTTCCCTTTTAGAAAAGGCTCTTTTCGTATGCTATTTTATGAAAATGGACAGTCATACAAGGTTTTATCCACGCTCAAAAATGTAAAAATAGAAAAGAAGTCACGAACGCTTACTTGTACGAAAAGGATCAAGCTATGCGAAAACAGTCTAGTGAAAAGGATGGAGCAACTTCTAAGGGATGGATGCTATAACTCGATTGAACTTTATGGAAGATCGATTATGAACAAATAGCTTAGACTGCTATGAGCTTTGTCGGTTGATTTGGATCAGTATCATATAAGCTAAACTGCTCTCCGATTATAAAACCTTTTGATTCTAATGTCTGAGAAACTGCCATCCGTGCTAAATCCTTCATATTATTATCTTGGCTTAAATGTGCTAAATAAATACGTTTCGTACGATCACCTATAACTTCAGTCATCGCAATGGCAGCATCTTCATTTGATACATGACCAACATCACTTAAAATTCGGCGCTTAATGTTCCATGGATATTTACCCATTCTTAGCATGTCAACATCATGATTGCTCTCAAACACAAATACGTCAGCGTTGTTAATAATTCCTTTCATTCGATCACTGACATAACCAGTATCCGTAATAAGTGCAATTTTATTACCTTCATGGTGGAAAACATAAAACATTGGCTCAGCTGCATCGTGTGACACTCCAAATGACTCTATATCTAAATTGCCAAACGTTTTTACTTTACCCATATCAAAAATAAACTTTTGTTCTGTAGGGATTTCACCAACTTTACTTTCCATCGCACTCCACGTTTTTGCATTCGCGTATATTGGTAATTGATATTTCCTAGCCAATACACCTATCCCTTTTATATGATCAATATGTTCATGAGTTACTAAAATTCCAGATAGATTGCTTATCGAACGGTCTATCTGAAGAAATAATCGCTCCATCTGTTTACCACTCAAGCCAGCATCAACTAATATTGATTGCTCATTCGTTTCTATATAAAAGGCATTTCCAGTACTGCCACTTGCAAGCACACTAAAATGTAAACTCATACTTTCTTTCACTCCAAACTTTCCTCGTCAATTACTTTCCCCTCAAATGCATTGACGTAATAGTTTTCCTTATCATTTACGACAAATTGCCAAGTCGGTGTAAGAACCTTTGATTGTGGGGTTGTAAATGGCACAATTGAATAATATCCTAACTCAATTTCTGTTATTTGGCTACCAAACTTTAATAAGTTTTTATTGTGGAGAATTTCTAAAGCTTTTATCGCAGCAATGATTTCTTCTTCTTTTTCGTATTCCTCTATATTAAGCATTGTCTGTTTATAAGAAATAATTTCATTTAAGTCATTTAGTTGCAAGATAATACTACTGTTTTGTTCGTTGTAAATAACTTTATCATTATATAGTTGATAGAATATAATTTGATCTAGCTCCTCATCCATTTCCCAAAAAATATATTTATCGCCATCAATAATATACTCATTGAAAAATTGATTTAGCAGGAAGTCAAACTTTGCTTCTTCTAATGGATACGGTGTTAACAATGTTGATTCTACTGTTGCAGTATCAACAATAGGTATATCCTGACCATCTAGCTTCGCTAGTTCCTCTTCCGTAAATAATCTACTTACCCCGCTTAAATATTTGCCTCTCTCCTCTACTTCAGGAATTTTATCATAAGTAATATCGTCAGCAGCTAAATTTTCTTCAATTGTTTTTTCTGTCAGTATCATTAATTGGTTATTATTGCGCATTTCAAGAAATTGATAAATTAAAAAAATATCTAGCAAGAGAAAAGTAATAATGAAAATGGTTTTCGTCTTATTCCAATCCAATATACTCTCCTCCTACCTCTTCTACATTAATATGACGCCAGATGTTATTATAACGATAGAACCATACTGGATCAAAAATTAAAACATCTCGTTCACCTCGTCTAAGCCTATAACCTAAGATTAGATCTTCAAGCGAATCTTTATTGAATTGTTCCATTTGTTCCAAGTGATTAATAATTTCTTCACCAGTTGGTATAGTAACCTCCCTATGATCAGAAATCTTTAGCTCTATCATCGGGCGTTCATATCTATATAATTTACCATTACGCCAATATTGTTCAATTTTTGTAAGGTTACTTTCATTGAAAACAGGTAGGTTTCGTAAAAATAATTGAAACTCTGTCGTTTGCGTATGCTTTTCTCTGTTCTCATCCCAGCTCCAATAACGATACTTATCTGTCCATCCACCATGACTATTTACAAAATCAATGCTTTTTAATACAGTGTTTGCGGTACTTAATATATCACTATCCTCTGATACAGGGTTCTCAAATTTTAATCGATTCGTTAAAGAATTTATTTCCATGAAGCGTGAGCCATCTGTATACACAACTACGTGAGAATATAATGATTCTTTTTTAACAGATTTAGGATCACTGAACAGGGCATCCTTAAATACTTCTGGAGCTAGTGTTTCATACGTATATTCTAATTGATATACAGCTTGTTCTCCAGAAGGTACATAAATGCGTTTTACCTCATTGATGTCGTATGGGATATAGTGTGTATATGATTTTTTTTCTTGGAAATTTTTCCTTATATTTTCTAAATAAACATTATCAAGTGATGCTTTATACACTCTTTGCTTATCATATAAAACAAAATATAACTCTCCCTTATCTACATCAACAACAATACGATCATACAGCCCGACTAAAATATCTGGATTTTGAAATTGAAACATTTTCTTAGTAAATTCAGCTGGAACTTGGTCTTGATAGACTATTTCAAATTTACTATCTCCATGGATAAATGATAAAAAATCTTTTTGTGGAATAGTATTAGATATATTTGTTACATTCGTAATAATCCATTTTTGTATTTCTGTTAGCATTTTATCAATTTTGTAATATTCATTTGTTCCATAATCATCGTAATTATAATGAATAAACATTTGACTAGGTTTAATCAATTCTTCAACATCACGAGTTTCATTGTTAACTAAAACAAATTGATTAATATCTGGATTTTCTAATGTTTTATACTTATTTTGGAAAGTCCAAATATTCCATGTTAAGATAATACTTATCAAGATTAATGTTGTTAGCAATATTGATTTTAAGACTTCAAATTTCATGACCACTCATCCTCTTGCTCTTTTTCAAGTGGGAGTGTAAAGAAAATTGTCGTACCCTTGCCCTCCTCACTCTCTGCCCAAATGTCTCCTCCATGTGCTTCTATCATTTCTTTGGAAATAGCCAAACCAAGACCTGTTCCACCGAGGTTACGGCTTCTAGCCTTATCAACTCTATAAAATCTATCGAATATATGTGCAAGGTTAGCCTTAGGAATACCGACACCTTCATCACTTATGATTACTTCAAGGTGATTAACATTTTTCCTCAAAGAGAAGCTGACTTGTCCTCCTTCTGGAGAGTATTTTAGTGCATTTGAAATGATGTTATCTATGACTTGAGTTACTTTATCTTTATCAATACTAACCGTAATTTGTTCATCTGGTAGCTGTCGTTTGAAGGTTACATATTGGTTCTTTGAAATTTCAAATCGATCAATGATCTGATGAAAAAATTCAATAAAATTAACAGATGTTCTATGTAATGAGTAATCCCTACTATCTAACTTAGATAGCTGAAGTAAATCTTTCACTAGTCTTATCATACGTTCAGTTTCTGTTTGTGTAACATGTAAAAACTGTGGCGCAATATCTTTGTCCTGCCATGCCCCTTCCGCTAGTGCTTCCAAATAACTTCTCATTGTCGTAAGTGGCGTTCTTAATTCATGTGACACATTCGCAACAAACTCTCGTCGTTCTTGCTCGATCTTCTCTTGTTCAGTCACATCATGTAAAACAGCTATTAAGCCATTTGTAATACCGATTTTATTTTCAATGACAGAAAAATTCACTCGAAGTACATAAGAATTTTCCTTTGTACTCACGTCTAGTATTAAAGATTCCCTCTCATGTAAAAGTGTATCAAAATTAAGTTCATCCTCTAAACCTAAGGCTGAAATAATAGGTTCATTAAATACGTCTTCCCTGGATATACCTAATAATTTTAAAGCAGGATCATTTATTAATATGATATGTCCTTTTCTATCAGTGGCAATAACCCCGTCTGTCATATGAGTAATAACTGAAGCAAGCTTACGTCTCTCGCCTTCTGTAGACGCTTGTGCTTCTTGGAGTTTTCTAGATAAATAATTAAAGGTTAATGCTAATTGACCAATTTCATCATACCCGTAAATACGAACCTTTCTAGAGAAATTTCCTTTCGCCATCGCAAGAGCTTGTTTTCTCATATCTGAAATTGGACGAGTAATTGTATGGGCTAAAAAGATCCCTAATACTGCAGTAATGACCATAGCTAAAACTGTTCCTGTAACAAGGATACGATTAATTTGCTTCATTTGATTATAGACATTTTCCATAGAAGCTACTAAGTATATCGCACCAACAATTTCATCATTTGACTTGATAGGTGTTGATAATACACGCAATCTGAACCCTGTATTTGGTTCTATAACCAATTCATCACTAGCTGTTCCAACAATAAGTGCAAGATTTATACCACGCTCAGTCATTCTTTTCCCAACAATTTTCTCATTATCTGGATTAGACGTTCCTATGACACGACTATTGATATCAATAACACGTACCTCGATAATGTCCTGATAATCGTAGTCTCGCAAAATATTTTTGACATCATCCTCAACTGTGCTTGCTTGTTCATCTCGCTCTAATGTTATGGCTTCCTCTAAATAGTAGGATAGGATGTTTTCTTGTCTATCCAGTGACACTTTAAAGCCTTCGACGAGCTGACCTTCTAACTTCCGAACAAAATACACTCCAATAATTTGCATAGCAATAAGAATGAGGAGAATATAAATTAGAATAAACTTAATATGAATGGAACGAAACACACCAACTTTTTTCATAAATAAATTTACTCCTGCTCTGGATTTCGTAAGTAGTAGCCAACACCCCTTCTAGTAACAATCCAAGTTGGATCGCTAGGGTTATCTTCAATTTTTTCACGGAGGCGTCTAACTGTGACATCGACTGTACGAACATCACCAAAATAATCGTAACCCCACACTGTTTGAAGCAAATGCTCTCTTGTCATTACTTGACCTAGGTGCTTTGCTAAATAATGTAATAATTCAAACTCGCGGTGAGTTAGTTCTATCGTTTCACCACGTTTTGAAACAACATAAGCATCAGGTTGTATGACTAGTGGTCCAATTGATAAGTAATTATTGTCATCTTGTGATGTATCTTCTTCTGGGATGAGTTGATGCCTTCTTAAATTTGCTTTTACGCGTGCAAGCAACTCTCTAGTACTGAACGGCTTTGTTACATAGTCATCCGCTCCTAATTCTAAACCAAGAACTTTATCAATTTCTGTGTCCTTTGCTGTTAGCATGATGATTGGCATATCATATTTTTTCCTTACTTCTCGACAAACTTCCATCCCATCTTTTAGTGGGAGCATAATATCGAGTAATATAATACTCGGTTTTACCTCTTCAACTTGATTAAGTGCTTCTACTCCATCGTAAGCACATGTAACTTCATATCCTTCTTTTTCTAGGTTGAATTTTAAAATATCAGCAATTGGTTTTTCATCGTCTACTACAAGAACTTTATTTTTCATAGAAAGACTCCTTTCCCGGAACATTCTGTATCCTTACTTTATCATGAGGAGTATATGAATTACAAAAAAACCTCTAGCAAAGCTAGAGGTTACTGCAAGAAGTTTCTCGGGTTTTGTACACTTCCGTTTTTGTATACTTCAAAATGTAAATGAGTACCAGTTGAATTACCTGTCGACCCCATCACGCCAATTTTGCGTCCTTTTTCAATCGTTTGTCCAACTGAGACGCTTATTGATGACAGATGTGAATATGTTGTCTTTATACCGTTGTTATGATTAATAACAATTCGATTCCCATATCCTCCATCCCAGCCTGCAAATTCAACGACTCCATTGTCCGCAGCTTTAATCGTATAATTACTCGGTCTCGCAATATCCATACCTTTATGCAGCTTTCCCCATCGCTGTCCCATTTCACTTGAAACATAACCGCCTGAGGCTGGCCATAATAGAGTACCAGTTCCACGTGATGGCACAACCTTCGTACCTTTGAAAATAATTTTATTTACAGGTTCTTTAGTAACTTCTTCTTTAATCGTTGTTTTTTCTACTTGCGTACCATTATCTTTTACAATAATAATATTCTCTAGTTTCTCACCATTTTGACCTTCTTGATTTACCTTTTGATCACCTTTATACATTGTATCTTTTTCAATCGTCTCAGTTTTAAATGGTATTACAACTCGTTTATAATGCTCTTCTTTTACGAGAACATGTACATATGGTTCATACTGAGTAACATTTAATTGCTGACCAATTTGCAATACTGTCTTTTCGGATATATCTGAATTAAGTTTAAGAAGCTCTTCTGTGCTTAAATCATGAGCATTAGCAATACTTCCTAAGACATCACCTTGTTTAATTTCATATTTTTTTTCTGCCAACGTCCCTTTCTTTAATAAAGAAACACCTTGGTCAACAGTAATGATATTATCTGGTGAAATGTCCTCTTTAGTAACTTTAACTGATTCATCAAAAGATACGTCTATAATTCGTGATTCGCCTTCCTTCAGTGGCGGTAATTCATTCGATAAGTCATTCGGTAATTCATTCGGCTTTTGTTGTAGCTCTAGTTTTTCTAACTCTTTTGCTGACACGTAAGACGTTTTGATCTTTTTCAACACTTCATTTGCTTCTTCTTCATTTGCAAAATAAGCTATTGGTTCTCCGTTAACATTAATGGCAGCTGATGCAGCATATATCTCTATGTTATTTTTAACTTTCTTAGCGGTAGTTTCATTATTAACAATAGGACTAAAGACTTTTTCAGGTATGTAGGTTAACTGTTCTCCTACAGAAAATTCAAGATAACCGTTACGATCATCCATCTTTTTCATCTTGTCGTTTACAGCCTTCTCAATAGTCTTTTTGTCATCTACTGTTCCAATATTTTCTCCGTTAACATATACATGATAGATTGTAGATATTTCTGATGCACTATTAGCAGCTTCTACCGAACCAACTGTTAGTGTTGCGACTGCTACCGTCGTGACCATTGCTTTTTTGACGATACTAAGCGCTTTCTTATCAAAGTTAACAGGTTTAATCATATGGCGTACTTTAGTATATATGTTTGTTTGTTTTAACACTACTTTTCCTCCTAAAACAGGTTTCTCCATCGCCTTGGGAGAGAAAATTTTTTTTATATTAATGTGACAAATTTCTCTATTAAACACTCTATTACTTTATCATAAAATAAAAATAATGGCATACTAGATCAAAAGATGTAACATAATTGTATTATAGCTGTAATTTAATAGTGTCTTTTGTAAAATACAAGGTAATAAAAGCTAGCATTCTACTAGAATTATTACCAATATTATCATTTAATTAAAAAAGTATGATCTATACAGACCATACTTTGACAGTGGCTCGGGACGGAATCGAACCGCCGACACAAGGATTTTCAGTCCTTTGCTCTACCGACTGAGCTACCGAGCCATAATGAATTGTGCTTTTATTTCTTACCTTTTAGTCAAATACTCATATCTTTGCTCGTCGCATCTCTTTTGCAAGACATTGCTCCTCGCAGAACTAAACTAATGCCATTTCATAGATGTTTACGTTCTGCTCTACAGACTGAGCTACCGAGCCATATTTGCTATTCATTAATAATTTCTTAGTTCTTTATGTAATAAAATGGCGGTCCCGACGGGAATCGAACCCGCGATCTCCTGCGTGACAGGCAGGCATGTTAACCGCTACACCACGGGACCAAATATTCTATACAGTTTATTATGTAATGCTTAATTTTTATAAGTGACCCGTACGGGATTCGAACCCGTGTTACCGCCGTGAAAGGGCGGTGTCTTAACCACTTGACCAACGGGCCATATAATCATAAAATCTCAATTGATTATCAGCGACATTTAATATACTAACATATTTTTAAAATAAAATGCAATAGTATTTTATTTATTTTTTAGGTTCTTTTTATAAGCTGTGCTGTTATGTTGACTAAATTAATAAGACAATATTCGATTGTAATCATTTTAATAGTAGCAAAATTCCACGAGTATTAGTTGTAAAAGCGTATATATTAATACAATAATCGAAAACAACAACCAAAACGATACAATCTTTTTAACAGACAGAAGGTCTAAAAGTTACTCATATTAGCCCTTCTGTCTTATTTTAAAATAGACTTTGACTTTAAATACATGTGGTTGCTAGAGGCTGCTATCGCGACTCTAGGATGAAAAACAACAATCAACCTGAACAAAACTAAAGCAAGAAATAAAAATTAACTGTATACGCTACGCACAACATTTGTTTGTGATCTATCTGGTCCAACTGAGAAGATTGATAAAGGAATGCCTGTTAGCTGTGATACTCTTTCAAGATAATGACGAGCATTTGCAGGTAACTCTCCTAAACTTTTGACTCCTGTAATGTCCTCTGACCATCCAGGTAATTCTTCAAATACTGGCTCACACTCAGCTAACATTTTCAAGCTAGGAGGAAATTCTTCTATAAGTTGGCCCTTATAACGGTATGCTACACAGATTCTTAATGTTTCAATTCCTGTAAGTACATCAATTGAGTTTAGTGATAGATCAGTGATTCCACTTACTCTACGAGCATGTCGAACAACTACACTATCAAACCAACCTACGCGACGTGGTCTACCAGTAGTCGTACCATATTCACGTCCTACTTCTCTAATCTGATCTCCTACCTCATCCGTAAGCTCCGTAGGAAATGGTCCATCTCCAACTCGGGTCGTATATGCTTTTGACACTCCTACAACATGTTTTATTTTAGTAGGACCTACACCGGAACCAATTGTTACTCCGCCTGCGACTGGATTTGAAGATGTTACAAATGGATACGTTCCTTGATCTATATCTAGCATTACACCTTGAGCACCTTCGAATAGAACCCTACGTCCTTCATCTAGCGCATCATTTAACACAACAGATGTATCACAAACATATTTTGCAAATTGTTGTCCATACTCATAATATTCATCTAAAATATCTTCCAATTTAAAGCCATCTACCTCGTACATTTTTTCTAATAAACGATTTTTATCTCCAAGGTTTTTAGCTAGCTTCTCTTCAAATACTTCACGGTCAAGAAGATCTGCAATTCGGATACCTATACGAGCAGCTTTATCCATATATGCTGGCCCGATGCCCTTTTTCGTCGTTCCAATTTTGTTAGCGCCTTTTCTCTCTTCTTCGATCTCATCAAGTTTAAGGTGATAAGGTAAAATGACATGTGCACGATTACTAATACGTAAATTTTCAGTACTTACTCCACGTTCGCGCAAATAATTCAGTTCCTTAACAAGAGCCTTAGGATCTATTACGGTGCCATTCCCAATCGTACAAATTTTATCAGCATAAAAAATGCCTGAAGGTATTAAGTGTAACTTATACGTGTTACCGTTAAACTTTATTGTATGCCCTGCATTATTTCCACCTTGAGACCTTGCAACTACTTCTGCATTTGCTGAAAGAAAATCTGTAATTTTACCTTTTCCTTCATCTCCCCATTGTGTTCCAACAACGACTACTGAAGCCATCTATAGGCACCTCCGCTTTTTCCGAACTTTCATTTTTATTATTATCAAACATGATTAGTGTACCAATTCCATCGTGTATAGTCAATTAAAACCGAACATTATTATTTGATTTAGTAATTTTGTTCGTAGTTTATAATAATCAATGGCTTAAACATTTTTTGAAAAAGGTGTTGATCATACTAAAAAATAAACACGTAATTCTCTATAAAACGATGCCTGTTGCGTAAAATAACATATAGTTTAGGAACTATAGGAACTATATTTTCTAGAAGAGCCTTGAAGGAGTTTTTCTGAAAAAGTCTATAAATAGTGTATCCATAAAAGTTGATTCCATAATTAGTTAATTGTATGCTTATATAGTATTGTATAATTTTGTAATTTACTTAACGATAATGAGGGCTATGCAATGGAGAAGTTAGTGTTTAAGTTCTTTGTTATTTCAAAAAACAATAGTATTTTGCTAACATATGATAATAATAGATGGACCCTACCTACCTATGATGCAAAACCATCTCACGTAGCTGAAACAGCACAAATTAATCATTTTTTTAAAAGTAAATACAAATTAATGACGAATGTCTTGAGGTGCTATAACGAAACCGACCGTATGAGAATTTATGAAATAGAATTACTAGATAAAGAATGGTTTTCACCAAATATGTGTTGGATTAACAGATTGAATTTAGAGGATGTTAATGAACTTTGTAAGGAAGACAAGCTCCTTTTAAACGATTGGAACGCTTCTTTTCAGCCTACAAATTTACCTTGGTTTTCCCACGGTTGGGTAGATGAAATAAAGCAATGGTTTAGAAAAGAACTATCATGTAGTACTTTTGAATTGAAACAAATCAGAAGTTGGGAACGATCAGCATTGTTCAGAGTTAAATTAGCTAACAACAATTATTACTTCAAAGCGGTTCCACCTATATTTTCTCATGAGCCAATACTTAGTCAATATTTGTACCAACATCACCCTTCTTGTGTTCCATCTATACATAGTGTTGACTCAAAAAGAAGATGGTACATCATGCAAGAGTTAACAGGCCCCTTACTTGGAAAAACAAACAATATGCATCATTGGCAGGGAGCTCTATTAAAACTAGCAGAGATTCAAAAAAAGTCGATAGAAAACATCAACAAAATTAAACATATGTGTCCAATAAGACCTATCTCTAAGGTAATACAAACATATATGAGACCTTCATTAAATACTTTATATAACAGCAACAATATTTCAAATGAAATATATAATCAATTCATTGAAAGCATCCCAGCCATAATAAATATATGCGATTTATTGGAACAATCTCACATTCCTCATGCTATAGATCATGGAGACTTTTTTGGAGGTAATATTATTGTTCATGGTAATATTCCAATCATTTATGATTGGTCCGATTGTACTTTATCACACCCCTTTCTTAGTATCACAACTTTTCTTGAAGAAGTAGAACACTTTTTTTCAAAAGAACATGCAACATATTTGCTAGATTTATATTTAGCTGAATGGCGTTCATATAATTCGCCGGAACAATTATACAATGAATACGAATTAATCAAACTTATTGCACCAGTGTTTTACTTAACTGTATATCAGACTTTCATTTTTCCTTCTTTTCATGACAATTGGGACAAACAACATATAATAGATGGTTATATAAATAAATGGTTAGCTTTATTTGCTCAGTAACAAAAATCATATTCCATATAGACGATCAACTTTTCATAATATGGAAAATTGTATTAGTTAACAAAAAAAGAACCACATGTAGATAATCTCTACTTTGTGGTTCTCTATTATGTTAGTAATCTCCTAAACTATGCTCCAGCAGGAACACTTGAATCGCCATAGCGTGTCTCTAAGTTTACAAATTTATTATACTCTTTGACAAATGCTAATTGTACAGTCCCGACTGGACCATTACGTTGTTTGGCAATAATAATTTCTATTATATTTTGGTTTTCTGTTTCTTTATCATAATAATCTTCTCGATAGAGGAAGGAAACAATATCAGCATCTTGCTCGATACTTCCTGATTCACGAATATCTGACATCATCGGTCGCTTATCTTGTCTTTGTTCAACCCCACGGGAAAGCTGTGAAAGAGCAATAACAGGGACTTTTAATTCACGTGCAAGTGCTTTTAATGAACGGGATATTTCAGAGACTTCCTGCTGACGATTTTCCCCGCTTCGCCCACTACCCTGGATGAGCTGTAAGTAGTCAATTAAGATCATGCCTAGACCACTCTCTTGCTTTAGGCGTCGACATTTTGAGCGAATTTCACTAATACGTATACCAGGCGTATCGTCGATGTAAATACCTGAATTAGAAAGGCTCCCCATCGCCATCGTTAGTTTACCCCAATCCTCAGGAGTGAGTGAACCGGTCCTTAAGTTTTGAGCATCAATATTTCCTTCAGCACAGAGCATACGCATTACAAGTTGTTCTGAACCCATCTCAAGACTAAAAATCGCTACATTTTCATCAGTTTTCGTAGCAACGTTTTGAGCTATATTTAACGCAAATGCAGTTTTACCAACAGAAGGACGTGCTGCAACAATAATTAAATCATTACGCTGAAACCCAGCAGTCATTCGATCAAGCTCAGAAAAGCCTGTTGGTATACCAGTAATATCACCTTTGCGATTGTGTAATAATTCTATATTATCATACGTTCGAACGAGAACGTCTTTTATACTTTGAAAGTCACCTGCGTTTTTCCTTTGGGCAACATCCATAATTTGTTTTTCTGCTTCATTTAAAAGAACATCTACTTCGTCTTCTCGACTGTAGCCATCTTGAGCAATCGTCGAAGCTGTTCTAATTAGGCGACGTAAAATAGATTTTTCTTCTACTATTTTTGCATAATACTCAATATTTGCGGCAGTAGGTACAGAGTTAGCTAAATCACTTAAATAATTTAGTCCACCGATCTCTTCTAAGAGCTTCCCATCTGCTAGTTCTGACGTGACTGTTACTAAGTCAACAGGTTCACCCTTATCTGAAAGTAATAGCATAACATGAAAGATTTTTTGATGAGCAGCTCGATAAAAATCTTCAGGAATTAGTATTTCAGAAGCCAAAGTTAATGATGATGACTCAAGGAAAATAGCACCTAATACAGCTTGCTCCGCTTCAATATTTTGCGGTGGTATGCGATCCATTATCATATCGCTCATCCACTTTCACCATCCTATAGAAAAAATGTGATTTTAGAAAAAAGGTACGCTTAAAAAAGTACACTTTATCATTAAATCACATTTTCACTCATTTTGTATAATTAAATTATTCCTCTATTACATGAACTTTGACAGAAGCGGATACTTCTGGATGTAGTTTAATAGATACGTTTGTAAATCCTAAAGCTCTAATTCCATCCGCAAGCTCTATTTTACGTTTGTCAATTTTCATTTTATGTTTCGTTTTTAATTGCTCAGCTATTTGCTTACTCGTAATTGAACCGAATAATCTACCACCTTCACCAGCTTTCGCAGTAAATTCGATGGTGATTTTCTCAAGCTCTGCCTTTAATTTTTTGCACTGATCTAGTTCTGCTTCAGCCTGCTTCTCTTCCTTTTTTTTCTTCGCTTCTAATGAACTCATATTATTTTTTGTTGCTTCTACTGCAAGACCTTGTTTAAAAAGAAAATTTTGAGCATATCCATCAGATACATTTTTTACTTCCCCTTTTTTTCCTTTCCCTTTAACATCCTTTAATAATATTACTTTCATGATTCTTTCCCTCCATCTAAATAATCATCAAGCACTAACTTTAATTTCTGTTTAGCTTCATCAATAGTTATATTCTCTATCTGTGTTGCTGCATTTGTTAAGTGACCACCACCGCCGAGAGCTTCCATAATGACTTGAACATTTACATTACCTAAAGATCGAGCGCTAATTCCAATTACATGATCACTACGCATCGCAACAACAAACGAAGCTGTTACATCATTCATTGATAATAATGTGTCAGCGGCTTGAGCTAATAACACTTGATCATACGTTTCATCAGCATCTCCAAGTGCTATTGTTAAGCCTGATCGATAAATCACCGCTTTTGATATTAGATTAGCACGTTTTACATAATGATCAATATTTTCTTTTAATAATTTTTGAACGAGTATAGTATCTGCACCGTGAGCACGTAAATTAGATGCAGCATCAAAAGTACGTGAGCCAGTGCGAAGCGTAAAGCTTTTTGTATCTACGATAATTCCTGCTAACAAGGAAGTTGCTTCAAGCATATCCATCTTTAAACCTTTAGGTTGATACGCTAATAGCTCTGTTACAAGCTCAGCAGTAGAAGATGCGTAAGGTTCCATATAGACGAGAAGAGGGTCTTCTATGAAGTCCTCACCTCTTCTATGATGATCGATTACAACTACACTTTCCGTTTTATTAATTAATCTTTCCTCAATAACTAGGGAACTTTTGTGAGTGTCTACAACGACTAGCAATGTCTCGTCAGTAATTATTTCAAGCGCTTGTTCAGGTGTAATAAATCGAGACCATAAGTTTGTATCTTTTTTAATCTCATTAATCAGACGTTCAATTCCAGTTCCTATATCATCTTTGTCTATTACAATGTATCCATTCTTCTCATTCACTTCAGCAACTTTTAAAATCCCTATTGCTGAACCTATTGAATCCATGTCAGGGTTGACATGTCCCATTATTAATACTTGATCACTTTCAGTTACTAGTTCTTTCAATGCGTGCGATATGACACGCGCACGTACCCTCGTCCTTTTTTCCATAGGGTTTGTTTTTCCCCCGTAGAACTTCACCTTTCCATTCGTTTGCTTAATAGCAACTTGATCACCACCTCTTCCGAGTGCTAAATCAAGACTTGATTGGGCAAGTACACCTAGCTCAGGTAAAGATGAAACTCCTACTCCAATACCAATACTTAATGTTAAAGGCAAATGGTGCTTTGAAGTTTTTTCTCGAACATCGTCTAATATAGAAAAACTCTCAGTTTCTAATTGCTTCAAGATATACTCATTTAACACAGCGATAAAACGTTCGGATGATGTTCTTTTAATAAAAACCCCGTTTTCCTTTGCCCACTTATTTAATAAAAACGTTACTTGGCTGTTTAAATTACTTCTTGTTTGATCTTCTACTCCTTGCGTAACTTCATCATAATTATCTAACAAAATTACTGCTAATACAGTCCGTTCATTCTCATATTGAATTTGAATTTCTTTCTGTTCTGTTACATCAAAGAAATAGATCAGACGTTCTTCTGGCTTTACATGAACTTTAACTTTTCGTTCATAAAGGATAATAATATCATCGTCAACTTCTTGCTTAATAATTGGAATTAAGCTCTCTGTAATATCACGAAGTGAACGTCCTACTAATGTATCTTCTGGAAAATAGGAAGTCAAAAATGAGTTACTCCATTCCACATTTAAGTGTTCGTTATAAAGTAATATCCCAATAGGCATTTCAAGTAAAGCTTCTTCTCCAACTTTTTTGACTCGGTGGGAAAGAGTAGAAATATAGTCTTCTATCGATTGGTTAATTACCTTTTCGGACTTAATAAAAAAATATATAGGGATGACAAGGAGCACAAAAGCAATGATTCCGTAGATCCATTGATAAAAAGTAATAATAAGTATCATTAAAATTGAAATACTAATTATTCCATATATAGGATACCGAATTACACTCTTTTTATAGTACGAAGGCACGTTTTTCAGCTCCTAAATTTTAAGATATATGCGCCCATTAGCGCTTAGTTACTATTCTTTTCCGCAGGTCGAATCCTATATCAATTATACCTAATAATCGAATAATTGGTATAAGAAACAATGAAATGATAAATACAAACAATTGAACAACTTTGGTATAGCCTTTATGGTGTAAGAAATAAAATAATAAAGACATACCTTGAATAATCATTAGTAATTGCAAAATAAAATCAATATTTATCATTGGAAAAAATAAACTTGATTCTTCTTCTATAATAAATAACATAATGATCGTAATTAAATAATACCAAATTACACTTTTGGGCAGCATAAGATCTCGAAAAGGTGGCCACGGTTCAATACTTACATTAAAACGCTTAATAATCGGTATTGAAACAATTAACGAAATGAGCGCAAATAAAAACGCAGTCATAACAAAAAAACTCGGTATTAAGTATTGTATTAAATCTACTGTTGCTTGAAATTGCTTAAGGACTTGCTCATTTGCATCTTGTCCTAAGCCCTCCATCATATTTGTAGCCATCGCTATTGACTCATTCATCAATAATGTCATTTCATTTATGAAATCAATTTTAAAAAGCAACATCGATCCAACATAAATAAATGTAATATTAATTAAGTATATGACCGTTCCAACTAACAGTGTCATGTAATGACTTTTCTTTTCCTTTATTAAATACCCTGTAACAATACCACCACTTGCAAACATTAATGCTAGCGGTACTGCCAATATTGAACCAACGGCAATTGTTAATAAAATAGCGGGTATAATTAATATTATGCCATTTCGCAAACCATTTCTAATCGTAAAAAGCATAATTGGTAGTGGAAGAAAAAATATTGATACTGATCCAAGGAATGGTATGTACATTGAAATGAACACTAAAATAATAAAAATTGCTAGTAGTATAGCTCCTTCTGTTAATACTTTCGCATTCTTCACAGTTCCACCTCATGTTAGCTTAATTTCTTCATTTTCTTCACCTACTATATCAATTCATAATTAGTACGTAAAGTATATGCGATTGCTCAGTCTCAACAATAGAGTATGGTGCGTAGTTAACCAGCAAGCACTGAAGGCACTTCATTTCATATGAAGGCTTTGGAGTTGGATATAAACAACGTTCGTTTTACATAAGGCTGTTTTCACTCTATGACAGACATACGACAGATCGTCAATGCGCGTATTTATACTGCGTACGACATAATCACTAAAGCTATAACAGCCTGAGGAACAAAGACTTTATATAAGTATATACCTATTTAAGAAAGTAAAAAGCAGCAAGGAACCCCCGCTGCTTTAAAAATTATTATTCACCTGTAACATAAGGTAGTAATGCCATTTGACGAGCGCGTTTAATAGCAATAGTTAATTTACGTTGATATTTAGCGCTTGTGCCTGTAACACGACGTGGTAAAATTTTACCTCTCTCTGAGACAAACTTTTTAAGTACATCTATATCTTTGTAATCGATGTGCGTGATACCGTTAGATGTGAAATAACACACCTTACGACGTTTTGCACGTCCTCCTCTACGTCCTCCTGCCATTGTTCATCCTCCTTTCTATTTCAGTTATATATACACGTTCAAGTATAATCGACTAAACTACTCAGCAAATTAGAACGGCAAATCGTCATCAGAAATGTCTATAGGCTGTCCATCATTTGCAAACGGATCGTCATTTACTCGAGTAAACCCTTGATTATTATTATTATTATTACGTTGGTTCTGATTTTGTCCAAATTGCTCGTAGCCACCTTGGTTTCCTTGGTGATTATTGCCTGCAGGTCGCTGCTCGTTACCTGATCGCGGCTCTAAAAATTGCACACTTTCAGCAACTATCTCAGTTACATATACGCGTTTACCGTCTTGTCCTTCATAGTTACGTGTTTGAACACGTCCATCTACTCCAGCTAAGCTACCCTTTTTCAAGTAGTTTGCGACGTTTTCAGCTGGTTTACGCCATACAACACAATTAATAAAATCGGCCTGTCGTTCACCTTGCTGATTTGTAAATGTTCTGTTGACAGCTAACGTAAAGGTTGCAACTGCTACTCCACTTGGAGTATATCGTAATTCTGGATCTTTCGTTAATCGTCCGACAAGAATTACACGATTCATCATCAGAACCACTCCCTTTAAAGAACCTCTATTTTACAGAGTTTCTTTCAATTTATATTTATTCTTCTTCTTTTACAACGATATGGCGAATAATATCTTCACTAATTTTTGCTAGGCGATCAAATTCGTTAATCGCTTCAGCATTAGAAGCTACTTGTAAAATCATATAATAACCATCACGGAAATCATTGATTTCATAAGCTAGACGGCGTTTTCCCCATTCTTTTACTTCAGCAATCTCCGCACCTTTTTCAGTTAAAACGTTGCTAAAACGTTCAACAACTGCTTTCTTTGACTCATCGTCAATGTTTGGGCGGATGATATACATAATTTCGTATTTTCTCATCACAGTCACCTCCTTTTGGTCTGACGGCTCTCAAATGAGAGCAAGGAGCAATTGAATTAATTACTCACAATACGTGATTATAGCATATGGAGAAGAATATCGCAAGCGCCTTACAAATTTCTGATAAACATTTCGCCATTTCACATGAAGGTGCTTTTTGTCCTCCAATGAAATGGCGAAGTAACCTCGAAGAGATAGACACTCGAGCTTATTATAGTTAAATCGAATTAACACTTCTATTTACATGTAAGCACATGTTCCAAAAAAATCTTACAAAACACAATTATGTGAAGCCATTACTTTTACGTCGAGCTGTTTTCACATGATTGTGCTTGCCAACAAACAAACACGCACATAACTAACGTTCGTGACATCTTTTCTTCTATAAAGCAAAGACAATGGCTATCACCATCATCTAGCTTCTCAAATTAGGTTAAAGTAGTAACAAAGTTTACGAAAAGAGGCTAATCGATAGATACTGTTTTACACATTAAATCGAAAGTGAATGACATCTCCATCTTGAACAATATACTCTTTTCCTTCCAAGCGAACATTACCAGCTTCCTTCGCCGTTGTCATAGAACCTGCCGCTAAAAGGTCGTCGTATGACACTGTTTCTGCTCGAATAAAACCACGTTCAAAATCTGTATGGATGACCCCTGCACATTGCGGAGCCTTCATTCCTTTACGGAAAGTCCATGCTCTAACCTCCTGAACACCAGCTGTAAAATAAGTAGCTAGTCCAAGTAAGCTATAAGTTGCACGAATAAGTTGATCTAGGCCTGATTCTTCTATTCCGAGCTCTTCAAGAAACATTTCTTTCTCTTCCCCTTCAAGCTCAACAATCTCAGATTCAATTTTTGCGCATACTACGATGACTTCTGAATTTTCTCCTGCTGCAAATTCTCTAACTTGCGTTACATATTCATTGTTTGAAGGATCCGCGACTTCCTCTTCACTGACGTTCGCCACATATAGAATAGGTTTAATCGTTAATAAGTGTAGCCCTTTAACAATTTTCATTTGCTCTTCAGTAAACTCAACTGAACGTGCTGGCTTTTCATTTTCAAAAGTTTCCTTCAGCTTCACAAGCACCTCGTGCTCGTACATCGCTTCTTTATCTTTCTGCTTTGCCATTTTGCCAACGCGATCAATTCGTTTATCTACAGTTTCTAAATCTGCTAAAATTAGTTCTAAATTAATTGTTTCTATGTCTGCAATTGGATCCACTTGACCAGACACATGAGTAATATTTTCATCCGCAAAACAACGAACAACATGACAAATAGCATCAACTTGTCGAATATGAGACAAAAATTTATTACCTAAACCTTCACCTTTACTTGCTCCCTTAACAATACCAGCTATATCTGTAAATTCAAATGCTGTAGGTACAGTCTTTTTCGGCTGAACAAGCTCCGTTAATTTCTCCAAGCGATGATCAGGTACTTCTACTATGCCTACATTAGGATCTATTGTACAAAACGGGTAGTTTGCTGATTCAGCTCCCGCTTGAGTAATTGCATTAAAAAGCGTAGATTTACCAACATTCGGTAGACCCACAATTCCTGCAGTTAAAGCCATTGTAATTTCACTCCTCTTATATATCCGCTATCAATTCAGTCTTTCCCAATTATAGTGATTCCTAGTTAAAAAAACAAGGAGTTATATTTTTTCAATCGCTACAACACAATCAAACAAAGTGCTCCCCATCCCATTATCTGAAATACGATTTGGAGTGAGCAAATTAACACTTCCACCAAACTTACTCCACTGACCTTCATCTATATTAATTGTATTGCGATGTGCTTCTTTCAAAATTCGCACACGTCCCTCTAGTTCTCCACGTTCATTAAACACTTTAACAAGATCATCTTCTTGTAGTCTTTCTTTTTCAGCAACATCTTTTGATACCTCTACCTTAATTTCTTGCATAGAATCAATAAGATGATAGTGTTGCGAATGATTTGATCTCAACGGATGAATGGACAACAAAGTATATGGATATTTTCCAAGGAGATCTGGATTTTTTTGTTTTGATTCAAGTGGATAATCAATTCGTAACCGGCCATCAAAACCTTTATGGATTGCTTGTGATGAAGTAAATTCATACTTTCCACTTGCTGTCATAAATTTCTTATCACTCCAAGGAACATGATCAATAGGTAAAGGTAAATGATCATACTTTCTTAATCTCTCAAGTGTAATACCTTTTGTAACTAAATCTCCTAACCCAATATTAATAAATTGTTCTCTATTAAATGCAAAATCATCTGCAAAACCTAAGCGTTTTGCCAACTCTGTCCATATCATTAATTCTGATTTCACTTCACCTGAAGGCTCGACTAATTTGGGACCATAATTCACGTAATGATGATACATAGACGAATAATACACGTCCTCTTCTTCAAATACGGTCGTAGTTGGTAATACATAATCAGCCATCTGAGCAGTATCAGTCATAAATTGTTCTACAACAACTATCGTGTCTACCTTTGAAAAAGCTTGTTTCACTCGATTTGTATTTGGTACTTGTGTAACTGGGTTTCCACATGTAACAAAGACCATTTTAATAGGCGGATCATTAGCTAAAAGAATCCCTTCTGCTTGTTGCATCATTGTAAACGTCCTTTTATGCTGTCTGCGATTTGTCAATGACAGTGCATTTATGTCAAAGCTTTCACCGACTTGCTTATTAGCAAAATTCACACCTCCACCAGGAATACCGATATTACCACTTATTGCAACCAAAGCATCGATCAAACGGATCGTATTCCCTCCATTTGTATATCTTTGCATTCCTAAACCTAAATAAGTCATTGTTGGCTCATTCGCATATATATGAGCTAATTTTGTCATAATATCTTTCGATACATCTGTATGCTCTTCAAGTTCATCTAGTGTTTTTTCTTCAAGTATGTTCAGTAAATCACTATAGCCCAGCGTATGGTCATCAATAAATTGTTGATCTTGTAAATTGAGGCGCACGATCTCTTTCATAATACCTATCGCTAACAAACCGTCCATACCAGGCTTAATCGAAACATATTCATTACTTAATTTTGCAGTTGCATTTGACATTGGATCAATAACTATAATATTGGCACCTTGCTGTTTGGCTTTGGTTAAATTAGCGTATAAATGCATGTTCGTACGCGCTACATTTCTACCCCAAATCACTATATTTTTGCTATTAAATACATCATCTGGACTATGACTGTATGAATCACCGAAATCCCAAGTTTGTGCTTCTATTCCTGCTCCCCAACAAATACTACCTGTTAGTTCCGTTACCCCTCCATAGCAATTAAAGAAACGTTTATCAAGGTTTGTTAACAATCCACTATTTGAGTAATCATGGCTATGAAGTACTGCTGTCGTACCGTATGTTTTTTTAATAGCAGCTAGTTTATTAGAAATTTCATTTAGCGCTTGCTCCCATGAAATTCTTTGAAACGTCCCATTCACTTTTTTTAGTGGATATTTTACTCTTTCATTAGAATTCGCTCGGTGTTCAAGCATCCTACCCCTTCCACAAATTTTACCTTTTGTAATCGGGTGATCTTGATCTCCTTCAATTTTTACAACCATATTATTTTCAACTGTTACTTCAAAACCACAACTATCCCAACAATTTAACGGACAAGCTGTTTTATACTTTACTCTCACCTTCGTATCACCCTTATAAGAGGTTATTTCAAATCAGCATGAATTTTTTTACTAACTAAAGTACGGATAACTTTAGATTACTCCTCATATTTTTCAATAATTTTTTTCATTTTACGTGTAAATTCTTTTCTTGGAAGCATTACACTATGTGCACACCCTTCACATTTAATCCTAATGTCCATACCCATACGGATAATTCTCCATCTATTCACACCACAAGGGTGTTGTTTCTTCATTTCAACGATATCATTTATTCCAAATTGTTTATTTTCCAACTTACACTATCCTTTCATACATCTATTTTCGTTGATTGTTGTTTTTCGTTCACTAATATAAGCGCGCATACACCTAACGATCGTGGCATCTTTTCTTCTGTACATCGATGATCAACAACATAAAACCATTTTTTATGGTGCTAATTTGAAACCAATAGCAACAATGTTTACGAAAAGAGCCTTTGTGATCGTCGTTTTCGCACTAATTGTTACTTTTCGTAATTAGAGCTAAGTACGATTATAACTAACGTTCGTGGCATCTTTCCTTCTGTACATCGATGATCAACAACATAAAACCATTTTTTATGGTGCTAATTTGATACTAATAGCAACAATGTTTACGAAAAGAGCCTTTGTGATCGTTGTTTTCGCACTAATTGTTACTTTTCGTAATTAGAGCTAAATACGATTATAACTAACGTTCGTGGCATCTTTCTTTCTGTACATCGATGATCAACAACATAAAACCATTTTTTATAGTACTAACTTGATAACAATAGCAACAATTTTTACGAAAAGAGCCTTTAATATTCAGGAAACTATTTATAGTAAAGTCGATACTACTATATTACCAAGTTTTCATTCCCATTTATACCGATTTGCAATAGGATGAATCAATATTGCTGCAAGCAAATATAAATTTATGACACCATAGATAGGATAGAGAACAGATACTAATGTAGCAAATCCAAATGACGTAAACGGAATCATAGTAATTAAAGTTAACAATGCAAGGAGCCAAAACGGGAGCTTTATTTTCTTTCGAAATCTCGTTGTTAAACCGAATATGCCAGAAGCAGCAGTTGTATAAATGGCTGACCATAATAAAAATGACATAATAATCAACATGGCATATGGAAAGTATTTTAATACTCCAAATAACGGAATCTCATAAAGTATCATTTCACTAGCTATTTGTAATAATGACTGATTATAAATAAATGAAATAATCCCTAATAATAAGCCACTCCCTATACTTGCAATCCATGCCTCACCAACCTTTTTTATTTCTTTACCAATTGCTGAAAGAACAGCAACTAAAGGTAGAATATTTAATGCTGTAAAAGTAAATGCAGACGGCCAATTTGATTGTTCATTTAGATTGAGATTAATACTTTGGCCATTCTTATATAAAAAAAGAAATAATGTTACCATCAAACTAATAATTAAAATCGGTAGAATAAAAATATTAATGGATACAATTCCTTTTAAATCCCATATAAACAAGAATACAAGCATGAAGCAAAAAATTAATATCCCTATCCAATATGGAATCTGCAATATTTCTAGTGTAGCTCCTCCACCTGCAAGCATAACAACAGTAGTAGTAAATAAATATAATATTATCATCCAATCATATGCTAAAGATAATCGTTTACCTACTAGTCTTTGCAAGACAGGTAGAAAATGTTCAGATTGCTCCTCGTAACTTATTTTCATAATGACAAAGCAACTAATGATAAATATTAAAGTAAAAATGATGATAGCAAGTCCACTTTCTTGTCCAAAAAACTGCCATATCTCTCTTCCAGATGCATAGCCTGCTCCAATCATTGTGCCTAATATTAAAAACATCCACTTCAATCCAGACTTTATCATACCCATGCTCCCTCTTTTCATTTAACTATTTTATGTATAGTTTTAATTTTTCCTCCGTATACTGTTACTACTATTACAAAGGAGTGAAAGCTATGAATCTTAAACCGAAATTTTTAAATATTGTTAATGAAAGTACTCGTGTGTCTCATGAGGATGGTCACGCAATTAATAGCTTAGCAACAAAACTCCTTTCCTCCTTACCACAAGAAATTCAGCAACCAATTGTATTCGTCTGTATTGGTACCGATCGATCAACTGGTGATTCACTTGGACCATTAGTAGGTTCAAAACTTGAGGAAAAGAATTTGACTCATTTTCATGTATATGGAACGTTAGAGGATCCTATTCATGCTGTAAATCTAAAAGATAAGTTAATAGAAATTAATAACGCTTACCGGAATCCATTTATCATTGGTATTGATGCTTGTTTAGGGAAATTAAATAGTGTAGGTTATATTTCAATTGGAGATGGACCTGTTAAACCAGGTGCTGGGGTAAATAAAGAATTACCTGCAGTAGGCGATATTCATATGACGGGAATTGTAAACGTGAGTGGATTTATGGAGTTTTTTGTCCTACAAAATACTAGATTACATATTGTCATGAGTATGGCTAAAACAATTGCAAATGCCATTAATGAAGCCCACAACCAATATAGTTTAAAAGAACTATCATCTAGGTTCCTTCGCTAGTTCGTATAAAAAAAATCCTGCACCATATAAAAAAAGTACTTGGTGCAGTCATCAATAACTTGTTGGCTGTTTTCGCATAGATTATTATTTGTCATACTAATAATTAAATAAGATAGTGACATCTTTTTTTCTTCTAATTTAGGAACTATAGCAACAAAGTTTATGAAAAGAGCCAACTTGTTATAATATTGTTGCAAGAATGGTTTTGTAGTTACAATTATCAACAAGATTCATTTATTTACGGTAAAATTGGCCAAAAATACAATACTGTCACAAATAATGATACAAACAACAGACTTGGCAACATGTTTGCAACACGGATTTTTGTTATCCCTAACATATTTAGTCCTATAGCGATAATCATTATACCACCTGTTGCAGTGATTTCTACGATGAGTAATTCCATCAACTTTGGTGGTATCCATTTGTCGATTTGAGTAGCAAACATTGCTAATGAACCTTGATAAATAAACACTGGTATAGCAGAAAAAATTACTCCGACACCTAATGTTGTAGCCAATACAAAGCTAGTAAATCCATCAAGTATTGATTTAGTAAATAGTATATTGTGATCGTTTCTTAATCCACTATCAAGTGCACCTAAAATCGCCATAGCCCCTATAACGAATATTAATGTTGCCGTCACAAAACCTTTAGCAACTGTACCTTCATCCTTTGTCCCTATTTTATTTTCTAGCCATTTACCTAACAAATTTAATTTGTCATCTAAGCCCCAAAGTTCACCTAGTATTCCTCCTAGAGCTAAACTTAAGATTACAAGGATAAATTGTTCACTTTTGAGTCCCATCTGTATTCCTAATATGAAGACGGATAAACCAATCCCTTGTAAAACAGTCGTTTTCACTCTCTCTGGAATTCTTTGCATGAACATTCCAAATAACGTACCAACAACAATTGATACACAATTAATCACAGTTCCAAGTAATACCATTTCATATCCCCTTCTGGTTGCATTCACTATAATATAAAATAACTAATAAAAAAAAGCCACCGTTAATGATGGCTCGTTGAAAATCATTTTGTTGGTGTATCTAATATATCTAATATTCTTTCTAAATCTTCCTCTGAGAAAAACTCAATTTCAATTTTTCCCTTTTTCTTATTTTGTTTTATGACAACAGGCGTCCCAAACCGATCACGTAATATTGATTCTCTTTCCCTAATAAAGATGTTCTTTTCTTTTTTCGGCTTAGATGTTTCACGTGGAACATCTTTATTAAGTTGTTGAACTAATTGTTCTAGCTGTCTCACATTTAATTGTTCATTTATCACTTTTTCAGCTAGTTTTTTCGTCTTTTCTTTATTTTTTAAGCCTAGCAAAGTCCTCCCGTGTCCCATTGTTAGTTTCCCTTCAGAAATGAGCACTTGAATTGATTTAGGAAGAGCTAACAAGCGAAGATGGTTTGCGATATGAGGGCGACTTTTTCCTAACCGCTGTGCTAACTGCTCTTGTGTAAACTCTAATTTATCAATTAAAGTTTGGTAAGCTAGTGCTTCTTCGATAGGAGTTAAATCCTCTCTCTGTAAATTTTCTAATAGAGCGAGTTCCATAATCTGCTGTTCTGATAAATCTCTAATAACAACTGGTACAGTTGATAAATCAGCCTCTTTAGCAGCCCTAAATCGACGTTCACCTACAACAATTTCAAACCCTTTAATGCTTTTCCTAACAATTAGTGGTTGTAATATTCCGTGCTGTAGGATAGACTCTTTTAGTTCGTCGATTGCCTCTGGTTGAAATGTTTTTCGAGGTTGATATGGATTTGGTCTTAACTCGTTAATTTTTACCTCTTGAACAATTTCTTCATTTCCCACATCCATACTTGCAAATAGAGCATTAATACCTTTTCCAAGACCTTTAGCCATTTGCAACCACTTCCTTTGCTAGATCTAAATAAACTTCTGCTCCTCTTGATTTTGGATCATATATGATAATTGGTTCACCATGACTAGGTGCTTCACTTAACCTTACATTACGTGGAATAATCGTCCGATATACTTTATCTTGAAAGTACTTTTTCACTTCATCAATTACTTGAATCCCTAAATTTGTTCTAGCATCTAACATTGTTAGTAGAACCCCTTCAATAGTAAGTTCAGTATTTAAATGTTTTTGAACAAGTCTAACAGTATTAAGAAGCTGACTTAAACCTTCAAGGGCATAATATTCACATTGTACAGGTATTAACACTGCGTCAGAAGCAGTTAAAGAATTAATAGTTAATAATCCTAGGGACGGTGGACAGTCAATAATTATATAATCATATTGGTCTTTAATACGTTCTAATGCCCTTTTTAAGCGCACTTCACGTGAAATAGTAGGAACAAGTTCTATTTCAGCACCAGCAAGCTGAATGGTCGCAGGTATAGCATACAAGTTTTCAACTTTAGTTGGGATTGTGACTTCATCTGCATCAATATCTTCAACTAATATATCATAAATACACTGATCTACTTCTGCCTTTTCAATCCCTGCTCCGCTAGTTGCATTTCCTTGTGGATCAATGTCTACTAGTAAGACCTTCTTACCTATGTATGCTAAGCAAGCACCTAAGTTAACAGAAGTTGTAGTTTTCCCAACTCCACCTTTTTGATTAGCAATTGCAATTGTTTTTCCCACGATGTCACCTACCTTTAATTGAACATCAATTTTACCACTTCACTATTTTATCATGAAAATATGCTATTTTACTGTAATTTCGCAAAAAAATAAAACTCTTCCTCATATTACTATTACTTATTTGTCTAAAATAATGGTTTTTGAATTGGGGTCTATTCATGAAATTAGCTAACGAGAAGTTTTTTAATGTAGCTATGTTAGCATTGTACAGGAGAAAAGGTATAGTTATACATATATTTTCTTAACATTAGTAAAAACAACTCTATAGCTAAAGAAAAGGCTTTTCTCATAAGCTTTGTTGTTATTACTAACATAGTAGGATGAGGGTTTATCCGAGCTCCATCACTTAATCGTGACAAAGGTGGTACGAACTCATTTTCATAGTAAAAAACAACGAAAGAAATAAAACCTCATGAGATGAAGTTTTATTTCTTTGGTATTTTTATTGTAAACTGATAGTATTCATCGAATTCTTCTTCTTCAGCATCTATAGATAATCCAGTGTCTTCAACCATAGATAACGATTGACGTATTGTATTTACGGCAATTCTCATATCTTTACTAAAAGCCTTTCTACTAGCCTTCTTTTTAACATTTGATTGCTCTAATAGTTTCACAACACGATCTTCTGTTTGCTTAACATTAAAATGTTTCTCAATAATTTCATGTAATAACTGAATTTGTTTTCTTGGATCTTTTAATGCAATTAATGCCCTTGCGTGGCGTTCGGTAATTTTCTTTTCCATTAAAGCTTGCTGTATTTCATTTGGAAGCTTTAACAAGCGTAATTTGTTTGCAACTGTTGATTGACCTTTTCCAAGACGTTGAGCTAACGCTTCCTGAGTTAAATTATGTAATTCTAGTAATTTGGAATATGCTGTCGCTTCTTCTATTGCTGATAATTCCTCGCGTTGTAGGTTTTCTATTAAAGCAACAGATGCTGTTTCAGTGTCATTGAAGTTTTTTATTATAGCCGGTATCGTATCCCACCCCAATTGCTGAACAGCTCTCCATCTACGTTCTCCTGCAATGAGTTCATATTTTTGGTCATCTAATATACGAACGACTATTGGTTGGATAATTCCATGTGTTCTAATCGTTGAAGCCAATTCTGAAATTTTTTCTTCTGCAAATACCGACCGAGGCTGATATCGGTTTGGGATGATATCCGTTACGTGCAATTGTTTAATTTCTTCATTTTCTGTTGTTTCGATAATTTCTCTTTCTTCTTTTTCACTTAGTCCAAAGATTCGTGAAAAATGATGTTTCATATGATACACACCACCTTTTAGAAACTCCTCAATTAATATTCTCTATAAAAGGATAAAGTTCCTGCTATTACATTTTACTATTAAATGTTTCACGTGAAACATTCCATTATTCAATCGGTAACTTGTTTGGTGTTCCTGGCTTTCTTGGATATTTTTTTGGTGTTGACTTTTCTTTCTGAATAATAACAATATTTCGTTCACTATTTTCAATTGGTAATAAAAAATGATGAACATCAATTAGTTTACCACCTAGAGTATTTATTGCTTTTGATCCGTTCGTTAGCTCTTCTGTTACTGAAGAAGCTTTTAATGCTAAAAACACGCCCTCTTTTTTAACTAATGGCAAACATAATTCACACAATACTGACATACGCGCCACTGCTCGAGCAGTTACAACATCAAAGCTTTCTCTCATTTCTGCTTTTCTTCCGAAGGTCTCAGCGCGATCGTGATAAAAGAAAGTATGATCCAAGTGCAGCTCATTAGCAAGATGCTGTAAAAAGCTAATTCTTTTATTTAAAGAATCAACAATCGAAATTTTCAAATGCGGAAAACATATTTTTAAAGGAATACTAGGGAACCCTGCACCAGCACCTACATCACAAATTGACAGGTTTTTAGTAAAATCAAAATGAAACGCAGCTGTAATTGAATCAAAAAAATGCTTCAAATAAACTTCTTGTTTGTCAGTTATGGCTGTTAAGTTCATTTTATTATTCCACTCAACTAATAACTCATAGTACAGCTCAAATTGTTGTAATTGTTGAGAGGATAACTTTATTCCTTGTTCATTCAGCATGTGCTGAAACTGTTCAATATTCATAATCAATTCCTTTCATTGCACAATTTCTCTGCTAAACATGTCAAACGATGTTATCATAACACATTCGACTTATACAATGAATAGCTATTCTACTTGTTAAATAATTGTTTGACATGATTCATTATCAAGGCTGTTTTCCCCGTTGTTTGTTGTTTTTCATATTAGGATATAAACTTGTATACAACTAGAGCTTTTGGCACCTTTTCTTCTGTAACATGATTCACAAAATTTACGTAAAGAGCTTTGTATAAAAGCTCCCCTTTATCTCCACAGATGAACACAACTATTTTTCCATTAGTGATGATAAAGGGACTTATATAGGATTAATGAAGTCTGCAAGGTATTATTCGTTCGACACTCTAGCTATTCTTCCTTGCTCAATATATACTAATAAAATTGAAATATCCGCTGGATTAACTCCTGAAATCCTTGATGCTTGCGCAACAGACAAAGGTCTTACTTCATTTAATTTTTGTTTTGCTTCATTTGCAATCCCAGTAATCATATCATAATCAATGTTATCAGGGATTTTTTTATTCTCCATTTTCTTTAAACGTTCTACTTGTTGTAGTGATTTTTCTATATACCCTTCGTACTTAATTTGAATTTCAACTTGTTCAGTGACCTCTTCATTTAATACTTCTTCGTCAGGAGCTAAAACTGTAATGTCTGAATAACTCATTTCAGGTCTTTTTAATAAATCAGATGCACGAATCCCATCCTTTAGTTCACTACCACCAGCATTTTGAATATGTTCCTGAACTATATCACTAGGTTTAATAATAAATGACTGCAAGCGTTTTTTCTCTAGTTCAATTGCTTTTTTCTTAGCAATAAAATGTTGATATCTTTCTTCCTGAATAAGGCCAATCCGATACCCTATATCTGTTAAACGCAAGTCGGCATTATCATGTCTTAATAATAGACGATACTCAGCTCTTGAAGTCAATAATCTGTATGGCTCGTTCGTTCCTTTCGTTACTAAATCATCAATTAAAACACCAATATACGCATCAGAACGACTTAAGATTAATTCTTCTTTTCCTAAAGCACGATTTGCTGCATTGATTCCAGCCATGATTCCTTGACCTGCCGCTTCTTCATATCCTGAAGTTCCGTTTATTTGACCTGCAGTGTATAGGTTTTGTATGTTCTTCGTTTCTAATGTAGGCCATAATTGTGTAGGAACAATCGCATCATACTCAATTGCATAGCCTGCTCTCATCATTTGGACATTTTCAAGTCCAGGGATTGTGGAAAGTATTTGTTGTTGCACATCCTCTGGTAAGCTAGTAGATAATCCTTGTACATATACTTCCTGCGTATTTTTCCCTTCAGGTTCTAAAAAGATTTGATGACGTGGTTTATCATTAAAACGGACAACTTTATCTTCTATTGAAGGACAATAACGTGGTCCTGTCCCTTTTATCATACCTGAATACATTGGAGAACGATGAAGATTATCATCGATTATTTTATGTGTATGCTCACTTGTATACGTTAACCAGCAAGGTAATTGGTCAGCCATTTCTTTTACAGATTCATATGAAAAAGCTCGAGGAACTTCATCACCTGGCTGAATTTCAGTTTTACTATAATCAATAGAATGACTGTTTACACGAGGTGGTGTCCCTGTTTTAAATCTAACTAAATCAAATCCTAGTTCCTCTAAATGTTTAGATAAATTAATGGATGGTTGTTGATTGTTTGGTCCACTAGAATATTTTAAATCACCTAAAATGATCTCTCCTCGTAAAAAGGTTCCAGTTGTTATAACAACGGTACTTGCTTTAAAAATTGCACCTGTTTGAGTGATAACACCAGTACACATTCCGTCTTCTATAACTAATCGTTCAACCATCCCTTGCATTAATGTTAGGTTCTGTTCGTTTTCTAACGTTTTCTTCATCTCATGTTGATATAAGAACTTATCGGCTTGAGCACGTAAAGCTCTTACTGCTGGACCTTTCCCAGTATTCAACATTCTCATTTGAATATATGTTTTATCAATATTTTTTGCCATCTCACCGCCTAAAGCATCAATTTCACGAACGACGATGCCTTTAGCTGGCCCCCCTACAGAAGGATTACAAGGCATAAAAGCAACCATATCTAAATTAATAGTAAGTAGCAAAGTTTTAGCTCCTAGCCTTGCTGAAGCTAAACTAGCTTCACAACCTGCATGGCCTGCACCAATAACAATTACGTCATAATGACCTGCTTGATACCCCATTTGAGTACCCCCTTTATTCGATATTTTTTCTTGTTGTTTCCGCCTCGATTACTTGCCAAGACAAAATTGAGAGAATAACTGATCGATTAGACTTTCATGCACTGCTTCACCGATAATTTCACCTAAAAGTTCCCAAGCTCTTGTCAAATCTATTTGAACGATATCAATCGGTACTCCACTATTAATGCTATTCACCGCATCATCAATAGCAACTTTAGCTTGTGTTAGTAGCGATATATGACGACTGTTAGATACGTAAGTCATATCTTTTGACTCTATGCCTCCCTCAAAGAATAATGAAGAAATTGCTTCTTCTAGCTGCTCAATCCCTTCCTCCTGTAATAAAGAGGTAGATACGATGGGATAATTATTTGCTAATTCTTTTACTCGAGTCATATTAATTGTTTGAGGTAAATCTGTCTTATTAATAATGACAATTACATCCATACCCTCTACGGCATGAAATAGCTGTTCATCATCAACGCTAAGCTCATCATTTGAGTTTAAAACTAATAAGATAAGATCTGCTTCCTTTAATTTTTCTCGGGAGCGCTCTACACCCATTCTTTCGACGATATCTTCAGTTTCACGAATCCCTGCAGTATCAACTAACCTCAGAGGCACTCCTCTTACATTGACGTATTCCTCAATTACATCACGGGTTGTTCCAGGTATATCTGTAACAATTGCTTTATTCTCATGAACCAAACTATTTAATAAGGAGGATTTTCCTACATTCGGTCTCCCTATAATTACAGTAGATAAGCCTTCTCTTAAGATTTTTCCTTGTTGAGATGTTTGGATTAGCTTATGAAGCTCATGTTGTACATTACTCGCCTTTGGCAATAATAACTGATGAGTCATTTCTTCAACATCATCATATTCAGGATAATCAATATTCACTTCTACATGTGCCAAGGTTTCCAAAATATCTTGTCTGAGTCGATTAATTAGCTTTGATAAACGCCCCTCCATTTGGTGTAAAGCAACATTCATAGCACGATCTGTTTTGGCACGTATTAAATCAATAACTGCTTCAGCTTGTGATAGATCTATTCTCCCATTCAAAAATGCACGTTTCGTAAATTCTCCCGGTTCAGCTAAGCGAGCTCCACCTTTAATTACGGTCTGTAATACGGTATTGACGGAAACTAAACCACCGTGGCAATTTATTTCTACTACATCTTCACGAGTAAATGTTTTTGGCCCTTTCATTACTGAAACCATTACTTCATCTATCGTTTCATTATTTATCGGATCTACGATATGGCCGTAATGAATTGTATGAGAAGGAACCTCTATCAATTTTTTATCTGAAGGTCCTTTGAAAATGGAATCTGCAATACTTAGCGCTTCAGCACCGCTAAGCCTCACAATCGCAATTGCTCCCTCTCCCATCGGAGTAGAGATTGCCGTAATTGTATCAAAGTCCATTCTTTTATTCACCGCTCTCTTAACATAAAATAACAAGCATTATTTATTATTAAGCTATTTTCGCAATGGTTGTTGCTTTTCTAAGTAAGTTATAACCACGAGCAAAAACTAAAGTTCGTGACATCTTTTTCTGTAAAAAACGAATACAAACGTTTCGTCACCATTTCTAATTGGTGATAATAGCAATACAGTTTACAAAAAAAGCTTTTATAAAACAGCAACAATCACATAAAACCTCGTTTTCTGATGTAATTTAGTCATTTTAGCAACAAAGTTTACGAAAAGAGCCTAATTAATATGACAATAAATATATTTAAAAACGTTTCCCTAAATTTTAAGAATACCATATCTTCAATTATCTACAAAGATATTTGTATTATCATTTCCCTAATATCCACATTGAATAACAAAACCTAGATGATTATCAGTTATCCACATGTGAATAAGATCTCTAATCATTTATTTTATTACATGACTTCCAGTTATCTTTATGTAGATTTGTTTGACATTGTTGTTTCTTCTTTTGTAATGGCTGTTTTCACATTAATTGTTGTTTTTCGCATTAAAAAAGAACACCTGAACAACGATGAATAACATTAAAAAACCACTTTTTTGTACTAATTTGATAACAATAGCAACAATATTTACGTAGAACAGCACAATTGTCATTATATTAAAATAGAGAAAAACTATGAATTTCAGTAGTATATTTCTACTAGTAATGGAAAACAGCCTTACAATAGCGATGAAAGCACAGAGAGTAATAATTAGTAATGTTTGTAAAATAAAAAAAGCGACTCAATTTTGAAGACATGAAGCAATCCATTACCATTTATTGTAAATAAAATAACGTGTAGTTTATAAACAATAATGTATTATTGCTTAGGTCTCCTATGAGCCACTAATGTACTTATTTTATCGGACTAATTACTATATGACGATGAGGATCAGAACCTGAAGAATATGTTTTAACTTTATCATTAGTTGCCAATGCAGTATGAATAACTTTACGTTCATATGATGGCATTGATTCAAGTGATATATCCTTCCCAGTTCGAAGTGATTTTTCTGCTAAACGTTGAGCTAACTGATACAACGTTTCTTTTCTACGTTCTCGATAATTTTCGGCATCAACAATAATGTTTAAATAATGGTCTGCATATCGATTTGCAACTAATTGTGTTAAATATTGAAGAGAATTAAGAGTTTGTCCTCTTTTTCCAATTAAGATTGCTATTTTTTCACCTGACAATTGGAAGTTAACATATTTCCCTTCTTGTTTAACTTCAATTTTGACGTGAACACCCATATTTTCTGTAACTTGTTGAAGGAAATGCTGAGCTTCTTCGACCGGATCATGTAATTTGGTAACTTTTACAACTGCTGGCTTAGTGCCAAAAATACCAAATAGTCCTTTTTTGCCTTCATCGATGATATTTATTTCAGTGCGGTCTTTTGTTGTTTTTAACTGTTCTAGAGCTGATTGTACTGCTTCATCGACTGATTGGCCTGTAGCAGTTATTTGTTTCACTTTTTCTTTTTCGCTCCTCCCGCAATTTCAGATGTTTTTATTTCTGGTCCTTTAATAAAATATGTTTGTACAATCATAAATAGGTTCCCAACTACCCAATATAAAGATAATGCTGCTGGAAAGTTTAGTGCAAAAATAATGATCATAATTGGCATAATCCATAGCATCATTGCCATTTGTGGATTTTGATTTTGAGTACCTGCCATCATCATTTTTTGTTGAATAAAAGTTGTTACCCCAGCTATAAGAGGTAATAAATAGAATGGATCTGCTTCACCAAGGTTAAACCATAAAAATTCATGCTGTTTAATTTCTACAGTTCTCATGATTGCATGGTAAAAACCAATTAAAATAGGCATTTGTATGATTAATGGGAAACATCCCGCTAATGGGTTTACACCATGTTTTTGGAATAGCTGCATCGTTTCTTGCTGAAGTTGTTGTTGAGTTTTTTGATCCTTAGAGCTATATTTTTCACGAAGCTTTTGCATTTCTGGCTGTAATGCTTGCATAGCTTTCGAGCTTTTTGTTTGCTTAATCATTAACGGTAAAATTACTAAACGAATCAAAATTGTTACGATAATAATCGATAATCCATAATTATTATTCATTAGTTCTGCTACAGATGTTATTAACCATGATAGTGGATAAACGATATATTCATTCCAAAATCCGGTACTTTCTGTCGTAATTGGCTGGTTTACCTCAGTACAACCTGATATGATAGCGACTAAACCAATAAGACCAATTACTAGAAGAATTCGCCTTTTCAATCAAATTTCCTCCTCAAATATTATTCAATTTGATCTTTTATCTGATAAAAGTTTAGATTTATGACCACTAAGTATTGTAACATTTTTTAAACAAAAATTCCCTTGCTTATTTTCCACTCTTTAATATTTTTGCTCTTTTACATACATGGTGCAGACTACTTTTTATTTCCGCATAATCCATTTCAGCAGCTGGTTTTCTAGCAATTATAACGTAATCCATTTCAGCTTTTAGAACATCTTTCGAATCGGTAAACACTTGTCGAATCAGTCGCTTTATTCTATTTCTAGTTACAGCATTTCCAATCTTTTTACTTACAGACAAACCAATTCGGAAAAAATCTTGCTCTGGTTTTTCAAGTACGTAAATTACAAATTGACGATTAGCAAAGGATTTTCCCTGTTTAAAAACTTTTTGAAATTCATCATTTTTTTTTATTCGATACTTTTTCTTCATTTTTATCCCCCTGTAATTCATAGGGTTTAACATTATGATGCGCAAAATTAAGAAAAGCCTACGAAATCTATCATCCTTCCGCCAAAGACTAAAGCTAGATATTTATGAATAGCTTTAGTCGGCCGCTTTAAGCGACAGCTATAAGTCAAGCTGATAGATTTTGGAGCTAAATATTGTTAATGCTCAAGCATGAATAACACTCCAACATAATGTATATACTTTCTTATCTAATTGAAAAAAGACCACTGACATTTCAGTGGCCTAAGCTGATAATACTTTTCTTCCTCTACGACGACGACGAGCTAAAACCTTACGTCCGTTTTTAGAGCTCATTCGACTACGGAATCCATGTACTTTGCTCCGCTTACGATTATTTGGTTGATAAGTTCTTTTCATTATATGACACCTCCCTGAGGAATAGCTGTTAAAGACAGTCTTACTAATTATAGAGAAGAAACATATTAAATGTCAACCTATCATTTTAACTTCTATATTTTTTTAAAATTGACATACTTTCTCACTTTATTAAAGTTATAAAACATTTCTGTGGACAACTTTTTTACATTAATTTTTGTTCTTCTACAGTTATCGACAGCATTTACCCAATATCTCCTTATGTGGACATTTTTTTTAAACAACCTGTTAAAGTTGTGGATAAGCTACTAAAAAGCATTGCAACTATTATATTTTTTTGTTATCATATTTGTGTTTTCTATCTGTGAATAATTTATTTTATAATTACGTTATCCACAAAATGTGGATAACGTGTGGATATTTTATTAAAGGTTGTTTAAATACTTGTCCACAAGTATGGGGATTTGTCGATAAACTACTTTTCATCATTATAAACTGTTCTCCACACAATTTCTGCGTGTATATTTATTCAGTAATACTAATTATGTGAATGCAATCTAATGTAAGGGAGGGCATGTGTTGGAAAATATTTCGGATTTATGGGATAAAGCTCTCAGTGAAATTGAGAAAAAATTAAGTAAACCTAGCTTTGAAACTTGGCTAAAAGCTACAAAAGCATATTCAATAAAAAATGATACGTTAACCATTACGGCTCCAAATGAATTTGCAAGAGATTGGCTCGAGTCTAGATATTCAGTATTAATTGCAGAAACAATTTACGATATAACCGGCGAACAATTAACGATTAAATTTATTATTCCTCAAAATCAACAAGATGAAGACCTTGAGACAAATGTACCTGCAAAAAAAGTGAAAAAACAGGATAATAATCACCCTGAACTACTGCAAAATATGTTAAATCCAAAATATACATTTGATACCTTTGTCATTGGTTCTGGCAACCGATTTGCTCACGCAGCTTCATTAGCTGTAGCAGAGGCACCAGCGAAGGCGTATAATCCCCTTTTTATATATGGTGGAGTTGGATTAGGTAAAACTCATTTGATGCATGCTATTGGCCATTATGTAATCGAGCATAATCCTTCAGCTAAAGTAGTCTATTTGTCTTCCGAGAAGTTTACAAACGAATTTATTAATTCGATAAGGGATAATAAAGCAGTTGATTTTCGAAATAGATATCGTAATGTTGATGTTTTACTTATAGATGATATTCAATTTCTAGCTGGAAAAGAACAAACTCAAGAAGAATTTTTTCATACTTTTAATACTTTGCATGAAGAAAGTAAACAAATTGTTATCTCAAGTGACCGTCCTCCAAAAGAAATACCGACGCTAGAGGATCGCTTAAGATCTAGATTTGAATGGGGATTAATTACAGATATTACACCTCCTGACTTGGAAACAAGAATAGCAATATTGCGTAAAAAAGCAAAGGCAGAAGGACTAGATATTCCTAATGAAGCTATGTTATATATCGCAAATCAAATCGATTCAAATATACGTGAGCTTGAAGGTGCACTTATACGTGTTGTAGCTTATTCGTCACTTATTAATAAAGATATTAACGCAGATTTAGCTGCTGAAGCTTTGAAGAATATTATTCCTAGTGCTAAACCAAAAGTAATAACAATACATGAAATCCAAAAAACTGTTGGTCAGCATTATAATGTGAAACTTGAAGACTTTAAAGCTAAAAAACGCACAAAATCAGTCGCTTTTCCTAGACAGATTGCTATGTATTTATCACGAGAATTAACCGACTTCTCACTACCAAAGATCGGCGAAGAATTCGGGGGAAGAGATCACACGACTGTTATTCATGCACACGAAAAAATTTCTAAATTAATTCAAACCGATTCACAATTACAAAAACAATTGAATGATATTAACTCTCATTTAAAAGCATAGTAGGTTTATACTTATTCTTAATACTGTGAATAACTTAACGCATATTACACACAGTCTATCCACATGTGGATAGACTGTGTTTCCTTTGCTATAATTAGTTATCCACAATTCCACAGCCCCTACTATTACTTCTACTATTTTTTTAAAAAATAATATATATATTCAATTGTTAACTAGTTTATGACTAAAGGAGGATTTTATAATGAAATTTATAATTCAACGAGACTATTTATTACGCAGTGTACAAGATGTAATGAAAGCCGTTTCTTCTAGAACAACAATTCCAATATTAACGGGTATTAAAATAGTGGCAAATGAAAATGGAGTTACATTAACAGGAAGTGATTCTGATATTTCTATTGAATCATTTATCCCACTTGAACACAAAGATTTAGAAATTGTTGAACTAGTCAAAAGTGGAAGTGTTGTGTTACAAGCTCGTGTATTTAGTGAAATTGTTAAAAAGCTACCTAAAGAAAGTGTAGAAATTGATGTGCAAAACCACTTTCTGACTATTATTAGATCTGGAAAAGCAGAATTTAATTTAAACGGCTTAGATGCAGAAGAATATCCATTATTACCACAAGTTGAAGAAAATGATGCTTTTCAAGTTCCGTCTGATTTAGTGAAACAATTAATTAGACATACAGTTTTCGCAGTGTCCACCTCAGAAACACGACCTTTATTGACAGGTGTAAACTTGAAAATAGAAAATAATGAATTGACCTGTATTGCAACAGATAGTCATCGACTTGCTTTACGTAAAGCGAGAATTGATTTGAATACGACAGATGTATCTTATAATATTGTTATTCCAGGAAAAAGTTTGAATGAATTAAATAAAATATTAGATGATTCAAATGATCTAGTTGATATCGTAATTACAGAAAACCAAGTGCTATTTAAAACAAAACACATATTATTTTTCTCACGCTTGCTTGAAGGTAGTTATCCAGATACATCACGTTTAATTCCTGAGGAAAGTAATACTGAAATCAAAGTGTCTGCTAAAGAGTTTTTACAAGCCATTGATAGAGCTTCCTTACTTGCTAGAGAGGATAGAAATAATGTTGTAAAATTAGCCATCTTAGAGGGTGGCGTTATTGAAATCTCTTCGAATTCACCGGAAATTGGTAAAGTTATTGAGGAAGTTCAAAGTCAATCTATTAGTGGTGAGGATTTAAAAATTTCCTTTAGTTCAAAATACATGCTGGATGCATTAAAAGTTTTGGGAGAGACAGATATTAATATTAATTTTACTGGAGCGATGAGACCGTTTGTCATTCGTCCTATTCACGACGATTCAATACTACAGTTGATTTTGCCTGTTCGTACATATTAATTCATGTACAAACATGTCAGAAACAACAATTTGAAACTAATAGAACCTTGAATTGCATGGGTTATGATCTCGAGTTGAAGACTAGTTCAGAAATAGACATGCACATCCTCAAACATAAGTATAGCTCTGATAAATCTATCCTTTTTTATCTTTGCAAACGGCTATTTTGTCATTGATTGTTACTTTTCGTAATAAGAAAATGAATATGTATTAATCAAGCGTTCTTAGCATCTTTTCTCATTTATGATTTAATTAATTGCATATAATGATTTGTTGTTGTCCTAAGTTAGTCTCAATAACAACAAAGTTTACGGCAAGAGCCTTGCAAAAAAGAAAGCTGCTAGTATGAGAAAAAACTAGTAGCTTTCTTTTCTATCCTCATTTTTTTTAGTACAATAAAGTGATAAGTAATTTTTGAAAGTAACATAATATGTTTACAATATAAACTAGCATAATATTACATGAAAGAGAGCGATCATATATGACAAAAATGATCACGATCTCAACTGATATTATTACATTAGGTCAGTTTTTAAAATTAGCAGATGTAATTCAAACAGGTGGGATGGCAAAGTGGTTCTTAAGTGAACATGAAGTATTTGTAAATGGACAAGCTGAAAACCGTAGAGGACGAAAACTTAAACAAGATGATGAAGTAGTTATTCCTGGATTCGGAACTTTTATTGTGAAAGTATAGTTGGTGGGCGACTTGTATATTGAAGAACTAGCACTGAAAAATTATCGGAATTATAAGAGTGTGCAAGTAACATTTGAAAACAAAGTTAACGTAATACTAGGTGAAAATGCTCAAGGAAAAACAAACGTTATGGAAGCTATATTTGTCTTGGCGATGGTCAAATCACATCGAACGTCTAATGACAAGGATCTTATAAGGTGGGATGAAGAATATGCTAAAATAGAAGGAAGGATTCATAAAAATAATGGTATCCTTCCTTTGCAGTTAGTTATATCGAAAAAAGGCAAGAAAGCGAAGTATAACCATATTGAACAACAAAAATTAAGTCAATATGTCGGCAATATGAATATTGTCATGTTTGCGCCTGAAGATTTGCATTTAGTAAAAGGGAGTCCGCAAGTGAGGCGGAGATTTATCAATATGGAGATCGGTCAAGTCTCACCTTTATATTTGCATGATTTAAATCAGTATCAAAAGATTTTACAACAGAGAAATCATTACTTAAAGAAGCTACAACTTAACAGATCGAAAAGCGATCCGATGTTAGACGTTTTGACTGAGCAGCTTGTTGAGGCTGCAGCTAAAATTTTGATAAAAAGATATGAATTTTTAGAGCTGTTACAGAAGTGGGCTGAACCGATTCACAGAGGTATTAGCCGAGGGTTAGAAAGTTTACAAATTGATTATAAGCCTTCAGTTGATGTATCAGAAGATGTTAGTTTGTCAAAAATGGTAAAATCATTAACGGAAAAGTTTGTTAAAATAAAAGAGAAGGAAATTGAGCGTGGGATGACTCTTGCTGGTCCGCATCGTGATGATTTAGCTTTTTATGTCAATGGTAAAGATGTTCAAACATTTGGATCACAAGGACAACAAAGAACAACAGCTCTCTCTCTAAAATTAGCAGAGATTGAATTGATTTATGCTGAGACAGGAGAATATCCAATTCTATTGCTAGATGATGTTTTATCAGAATTAGATGATTATAGACAATCTCATTTATTAAATACAATAAAAGGAAAAGTACAAACATTTGTTACAACAACAAGTGTAGATGGGCTTGATCATAGTACATTAGATGAGGCCTCTACTTACCAAGTTGTGTCAGGAGAACTGACAAAACTATCATGAGGTGATGTCATGTTCATTCATTTAGGAGAAGACTTGATTATTAGAAATAGTGATATAATCGCTATTTTGGATCGGCAGTTACTCACATCCTCTCCAATTATTGTAGAGTTTATAAAAGCACACAAAAGTGACACTGTTCAACTCTCTGGTGAAACAAAATCAGTCGTAGTGACTCTAGATAAAGTTTATTTTTCACCTCTATCATCGAATACGCTGAAGAAAAGAGCACAAATGGGTTCAGAGCTAGATTCAATTTTATTCTAAATATAAGCAAATTATGATGTGAATTCGAGGATACGTGCTACTGCGAGTGAAATATGGAATAAAGACTATCTTTAGACTTAAAGTGTGGGATTTGTCAGATATCATTGTTCTCTATAGTAATTTTTAAAATAGCATTTTTGAACGAGTTCACTGAAAGTGCAGGTGGTTTAAGTGACAATGGAGCAAAAAGAAATAGATCAACAATCTTATGATGAAAATCAAATACAAGTCTTAGAGGGATTAGAGGCTGTACGTAAACGCCCAGGAATGTATATTGGTTCCACAAGTGCAAAAGGGCTGCATCATCTTGTATGGGAAATTGTCGATAATAGTATTGATGAGGCGTTAGCTGGCTATTGTGATGAGATTAATGTACTCATTGAAGAAGATAATAGTATTACTGTCAAGGATAATGGACGGGGAATTCCTGTTGGTATTCATGAGAAAATGGGACGACCAGCTGTTGAGGTTATCATGACAGTACTTCATGCTGGTGGAAAATTCGGTGGTGGAGGCTATAAAGTTTCTGGTGGTCTACATGGCGTTGGTGCCTCGGTTGTAAATGCACTTTCGTCCGTTTTAGAAGTATTTGTACACCTTAACGGGGAAATTCACTATCAAAAATTTGAGCGTGGAGTACCGTGTGCCGATTTAAAAGTCATCGGTAATACAGATATAACTGGAACCATTACTCATTTTAAACCTGATGGTGAAATATTTACTGAGACGTTAGAGTATGAATATGATATTCTTGCAAACCGTCTTCGTGAATTAGCCTTTTTAAATCGTGGCATCAAGATTACGATTGAGGATAAAAGAGTCGGAGATAAAAGTAATGAATACTACTATGAGGGTGGAATCATTTCTTATGTTGAACATTTAAACAGAACGAAAGAAGTTATTCATGATGAACCGATTTTTGTAGAAGGAGAAAAAGAAGGAATTTCAGTTGAAGTTGCGTTGCAATATAATGACAGTTATGTAAGTAATATATATTCGTTTGCTAATAATATTAATACGTACGAAGGTGGTACTCACGAATCAGGTTTTAAAACAGCATTAACAAGAATCATAAATGACTATGCTAGGAAGCATAATATTTTTAAAGAGAGTGATTCAAATCTTACTGGGGATGATGTTCGTGAGGGATTAACTGCGATCGTATCAATTAAACATCCTGATCCACAATTTGAAGGACAAACGAAAACAAAATTAGGGAATAGTGAAGCAAGAACAATAACTGATTCACTCTTTTCTGATAAGCTAGAAAAATTTCTACTTGAAAATCCTGTTGTAGCAAAGAGGATAGTTGAAAAAGGCGTTACAGCATCAAGAGCAAGACTTGCAGCAAAAAAAGCGAGGGAATTAACACGTAGAAAAAATGCACTCGAAATTTCTAATTTACCAGGAAAACTAGCAGATTGCTCATCAAAAGATCCATCGATAAGTGAATTATACGTGGTTGAGGGTGATTCAGCGGGAGGATCTGCAAAGCAAGGACGAGATCGTCATTTTCAAGCGATACTTCCTTTACGCGGGAAAATAATTAATGTTGAAAAGGCAAGGTTAGATAAAATATTATCTAATAATGAAGTAAGAACAATTATTACAGCCTTAGGTACAGGTATTGGAGAAGACTTCGATATTTCAAAAGCTCGTTATCATAAAATTGTCATTATGACAGATGCTGATGTTGATGGAGCGCATATACGTACTTTATTATTAACTTTCTTTTATAGATATATGAGACAAATTATTGAGTCTGGCTATGTGTATATAGCACAGCCACCTCTTTATAAAGTTAGCCAAGGCAAGAAAGTAGAATATGCTTATAATGAGCGTCAATTAAATGTAATTCTAGAAGAGTTAACAGGTAATACAAAGCCTGGAATCCAACGGTATAAAGGTTTAGGTGAAATGAATCCAGAACAGCTTTGGGAAACAACAATGGATCCTGATACACGCACGTTATTGCAGGTCAATCTTCAAGATGCGATTGATGCTGATGAGACATTTGAAATCTTAATGGGCGATAAAGTAGAACCAAGACGTAATTTTATTGAAGAAAATGCCCAATACGTTAAGAATTTAGATATTTAATATGAGTTATGCAATTTAACTGGATAAAAAGCGGGGTTTCGGAAATAACGAGCATTGACTTTCCGGGACCCTTTTTATGTGGGTCGTATGTGCATTACGAATTGTTTTTCGAAATATGAGCTAAATACGAATATATAATTAATGTTCATGGCATCTCTACTTCTGAAAAACGATGTCAAATTTATTAACCCCCTCTGACTATGCTAATTTGGTGACGATAGCAACAAACTCTTCGACAAAAGCCAATTAGAAATAGAATCCAATATAAGATAGGTGTATGTGCCGCAATTCATCTTATTAGTAATTACGTATGTATTGTTTGATATTGAATAGGTTAGTGAAATCCTCTTATATTAAGTAGCTTTAAATCAAAAAAATCTATATAATAGATATGCTATAGAAAATTATATATATTCGTATTTAGTCATGTTATATTGGGGCTTTGTAATAGCACTGTTACTATAAATTGTTGTTCTTTCTTCTAAGAGAAAAGCTTTAGCAACAATTTTTATGAATAGAGCATAAATAAAACCACATTTTAATAGTTTTTACTGTTAACTCAGGAGGTGGTTTTCATATTAAGAAAAAAAATGATTTTTATGATGGCCATTTTTGTTGTACTTATCGGATGTTCGCCTAGTCAATCAAATAATGATGGTAAAGGCACTGAGCAAAGAGAAATCGAGCTAACTATTTCCGCAGCTGCAAGTCTCCGAAATGCTCTATCAGAATTAAAATCACACTTTGAACAAGGAAATAAAAATATTAAAATTGCTTATAATTTTGGCTCGTCTGGGGCGTTGCAGCAACAAATTACACAAGGCGCTCCTGTAGATATGTATTTTTCTGCTGCCAAGGATAAATACGATTACTTAGTTGATGAAGGTATGATTGCACAAGGAGTAAATTTGTTAACAAATGAACTTGTCCTTATTGCACCGAAAGAGCATAGAACAAACATTAGTAATTTTGAAGACCTTACTAGCCCTAAAATTTCTCAACTTGCAATCGGTATTCCTGAATCAGTACCAGCGGGGAAATATGCAAAGGAAGCACTACTACATATGGATTTATGGGAAGAAGTAGAAGATAAGCTTATATTATCTAAGGATGTTCGACAAGTATTAACATATGTGGAAACAGGTAATGTTGATGCAGGAATGGTGTATAAAACAGATGCATTAATTTCTTCCGACATAGAAATCGTAGATGTTACTGATAAGTCAAATCATTCATCTATTATTTATCCAGTAGGAATTATAAAAGATACGAAAAATATTTATGAAGTAGAACAATTTTTTGAATTTTTACAGAGTGAACAAGCTTTAACTGTTTTTGAAAAATTCGGATTTAAACCTTTGGAATAAGGAGTCAATCATGGCGGTAGAGTTTTGGTCTCCAGTACAAAAATCAATAGAAATTGCTTGTGTCTCAGGTTTAATTGTTCTCATAATTGGTTTAATTATGGGACGCATGATGTCGAAAAAAAACTTTAAGGGGAAGGTCATTTTTGAAACAATCTTAATGCTTCCTCTCGTTCTTCCACCATCGGTAGTTGGTTTTTTGCTTGTTGTAATATTTGGGAAAAACAGTCCGGTTGGCCGAGGAATTGAAACAATTTTTAATCAATCTATTATTTTTACGTGGTGGGCAGCCGTTATAGCAGCTGTTGTCGTTTCTTTCCCGCTTATGTATCAATCAGTAAAGACTGGTTTTTCTTCTATTGATTTTGGTATTGAAGAAGCTGCACGAATAGATGGGGCAAATGAGTGGAAAGTATTTATTTTTGTCTCCATTCCCCTTGCATTTAAATCTATTGTTTCTGGTGCAGTATTAAGCTTCGCTAGAGCTCTAGGTGAATTTGGTGCAACACTCATGTTTGCTGGTAATATCCCAGGGAAAACACAAACAACATCGACAGCAATCTATGTTGCTATAGATTCAGGTAATTTAGAAACAGCGTGGTTATGGGTGTTAATGATGGTTATTGTGTCATTTATTATGTTAATTGCAGTTCATTATATTAGGTGATGGGTACGGTTTATTACTATATGAGTTATATAGAGTATATATACTTGGATACAATAGTTATTAGTATGCTCAATGTAATGACATTTATATGTGCTACTAAAAAAGTATGTTATGATTATAAAATAATAAACTTGTAATCACCCTCGTAGGAGGTCATTTCAATTGTCTGAAAATCAAAGTTCTCGTGTAAAAGAAGTAAATATTAGTCAGGAAATGCGTTCTTCATTTTTGGATTATGCAATGAGTGTCATTGTGTCTAGGGCGTTACCTGATGTTAGGGATGGACTAAAACCTGTTCATCGACGTATTTTATATGCAATGAATGATCAAGGTATGACTGCAGATAAGCCGTATAAAAAATCGGCACGTATTGTTGGAGATGTTATCGGTAAATATCATCCCCATGGTGATACAGCTGTATACGATACGATGGTGCGTATGGCTCAGGATTTTAATTATCGGTATATGCTTGTTGATGGCCATGGGAATTTTGGTTCTGTTGACGGTGATGCAGCAGCAGCGATGCGTTATACAGAATCGCGAATGTCAAAAATTTCAATGGAATTACTTCGTGATATTAATAAAGATACGATAGACTATCAAGATAACTATGATGGATCTGAAAAGGAACCGGTTGTTTTGCCATCTCGTTTTCCAAACTTATTAGTGAATGGGGCAGCTGGGATAGCAGTAGGTATGGCTACAAACATACCTCCACATCAATTGGGTGAAGTCATTGATGGTGTCTTGACACTAAGTAGGGATCCTGATATTAGCATTGCAGAATTAATGGAAATAATCCAAGGACCAGATTTTCCAACAGGAGGAATTATTCTTGGTCGAAGCGGTATTAGAAAAGCATACGAAACAGGTCGTGGATCAATCACAATTCGCGGTAAAGTTGTCATTGAAGAAAAAAATGGTGGAAAAGAAGTAATTATCGTTAATGAGCTACCTTACCAAGTAAATAAAGCGAAATTAATTGAAAAAATTGCAGAACTTGTACGTGATAAAAAAATAGATGGCATAACTGATTTACGCGATGAATCAGATCGTAATGGAATGAGAATAGTCATCGAAGTTCGTAAAGATGCAAATGCAAATGTGTTGTTAAATAACTTATATAAACAAACTGCTTTACAAACTAGTTTTGGTATTAATATGTTGGCGTTAGTAGATGGTCAACCTAAAGTATTAAACTTAAAGCAGTGTTTATATCATTATCTAGAACATCAAAAAGTTGTTATTCGTAGAAGAACAGAGTTTGAACTTCGTAAGGCTGAAGCACGTGCTCATATTTTAGAAGGACTACGTATTGCTTTAGATCATTTAGATGAAGTTATTGCGCTTATTCGTAGTTCACAGACAACAGATATTGCACGGGAAGGATTAATGAATCAATTCTCGTTATCTGAAAAGCAAGCACAAGCTATTTTAGATATGCGCTTGCAAAGGTTAACAGGGTTAGAGCGTGAGAAAATTGAAGAGGAGTACCAAAACCTCTTGCAAATAGTAGCAGAATTAAAAGCAATATTGGCAAATGAAGAAAAAATCTTACAAATTATTAGAGAAGAATTAGCAGAAGTAAAAGAAAGATTTAATGATGAGCGCCGTACAGAAATTGCAACAAGTGGGCTAGATTTAATAGAAGATGAAGATTTAATTCCCCAGGAAAACATTGTTATCACCTTAACACATAACGGCTACATTAAACGGTTACCAGCATCAACTTATCGTAGTCAAAAACGTGGAGGACGTGGTATTCAAGGGATGGGGACAAATGAGGATGACTTTGTTGAGCATTTATTAACTACATCCACACATGATACAATTCTATATTTTACAAACAAAGGAAAAGTGTATCGTAAAAAGGGATATGAAATCCCTGAGCTAGGCAGAACAGCAAAAGGTATTCCGATCATAAACTTATTAGAGATTGATAAGGATGAGGAGATAAATGCTATTATTCCTGTCACTGAATTTGGAGATGATATGTTCTTGTTCTTTACTACGAAACAAGGGATATCAAAACGCTCACCTTTGTCGTCATTCTCAAATATTCGTAACAATGGGCTTATAGCTTTAAGTTTAAAAGAAGACGATGAGCTAATTTCTGTTAAGCTCACTGATGGAACGAAAAATATTATTATCGGGACAAAAAATGGCATTTTAATCCGTTTTATTGAGACAGATGTACGTTCTATGGGAAGAACTGCGACAGGAGTAAAAGGAATTTCCATCGAAGAAGATGATGAAGTTGTTGGTATGGACATTTTAGAGGATGATTCAAATGTTCTCATCGTCACAAAAAATGGTTATGGTAAACGAACTCCTGCTATAGAATACCGTAGTCAAAGTCGTGGAGGAAAAGGTTTAAAAACTTGTAATATTACTGATAAGAATGGGACTGTCGTATCAGTTAAAGCTGTTACTGGTAACGAAGATATCATGATTATTACAGCAGGCGGAGTACTTATTAGAATGGCTGTTGATGATATTTCTCAGATGGGGCGAAATACCCAAGGTGTGAGACTTATTCGTCTAGATGAATCTGATGAGAATGAGTTTGTAGCTACAGTTGCTAAGGTGCAAAAGGAAGTTGAAGATGAAGAATTAAATGCTAATGAGGAATAAGTTCTTTAGGATGTTTTTGTAATTGAAGAAATCAATTAACTATACAATACTGTATTCTTATAGCTCTTCCTTTTGATAACATTGGTAATTCTAATGCTTCATCTAGCTGAGCAAACTTAGTAAAAAGTTTCAAAGTTTATAATAAAAGCCTTAATTAAAGAGGGTGACTGAAAAGGTCTGACCGTACGCTTTATATGCTGTATATAGAGGTTTTTAACCTCGATTGTTTATACAAGATAGCGAAGTCGTAGAGTCTGATGCCTATTTTCGGTCACCCTTTCTATATAGTTATGGAATTATAAAGTGATAGGAGGGGTATTCATGAAGGTATCCATTGATCAATTACAGGAAGGGTGTATTCTTTCTGATGATGTCAAGTCGATTTCAAATAGACCGATTATGGTAAAAGGTACGGTTTTAAATGAGAACTTGTTAAATATTTTGCATATTTTTCTAGTCGAAAGTGTGAAAGTTGACACATTTCTAGTAAATGGCGAATTATTTAAACCGACGAAGCCAAATGAGGAAAAGATAGAGGAACAAGAAGAAAAAGCCCTAACTTTTATTGATCACTATTTACAAGTGGTGACCTATTATAAAAAAATGTTTACTAGCTGGCAAGCAGGTTCATCAGTTGATATTGGTGATATAAGAAAGCACCTACTACCATTGCTAGAAAGGTTCCTAGAAAATCCATCATCTATTTTTTTGCTACATCAACATAGTACGAAAGAGGATTATTTATATCATCATGGGGTAACTGTTAGTTTATTAGCTGGCTTTTTAGGTAAACAGCTACATTATAGTCAAGGAGATTGGATACAAATTGCATTAGCAGGCTTTTTATGTGACTGTGGTATGGCAAAGATTAATCCAAAAATATTAAGAAAACAATCTTCTCTAACTGAGGAAGAAAGATTAGAAGTAAACAAACATCCTGAATACAGCTATAAAATGGTTGAAAAAATTGGTGTGCTAAAAAAAGGTGTTAAGGAAGCGGTTCTTCAACATCATATTAGAGAAGATGGAACAGGCTATCCTGTCGGAATACTAAAAGGAATACTGCACCCTTTTAGTAAAATAATTGCAGTAGCAGATGTATATCATGCGATGACATCTGAACGTGAATATAAAGCGAAACAATCTCCATTTGTGGTTATGGATTTAATTATTCAAGATAGTTTTGGAAAATTAGATACGAATGTTGTACATGCCTTAACAAAAATAGTTACGAATTATGCTATTGGTCAAAAGGTTAAGCTATCAAATGGCTATACTGGAAAAATAGTTTTTGTTGAAGAAAAAAATCCTACTCGACCTATGGTCAATTTATTTAAATCTAATGAAATTATTCAATTAAAAGATTATAGAGACGTCTATATTGAGGAAGTAATTTTATGATAAATGACTGTTTTCGAATTGATCTTGTTTATTTGTACTAAAAAAAAGCTCACGTTACTAGTTTCCACGCCAATATTACTAAACTTCATTGTTGAATTGCTGTTTTAGTTATAGACTGTCTTTGCATTGATTATTGAGAAATAAACACTTATACACTATAGCTTCTAGGCATCTTTTTATCTATAAACTCTTTTGGATTGTGTAATTTTGTATACATAACAATAAGGTTTACGACAAGGACCTTATATAAAGTAAGTTTTAGTAGTTTTATTATTATGAAAATTACTTACTCCCTTGTGTTCAATCACTTTCCCTGCTATACTATTCAAGGTCAACAAGTTGTCAAAAGTAGTCGTGTTTTTTTTATAAAAAACAATTGACGAATGATAGATAACTATGATATTATATAAAGGTCGCTTCAAAAGGACAAAGTTCTTTGAAAACTAAACAAAACAAAAGCGTCAACGTTAATTTTTTTGAACAAATGAGCAATCAAACTTTATTGGAGAGTTTGATCCTGGCTCAGGACGAACGCTGGCGGCGTGCCTAA
>NZ_JBPXRQ010000032.1:0-61331 GCF_051842895.1 Cytobacillus sp. Hm23 | reverse complement strand
CAGGTCGGCTACGCATCGTCGCCTTGGTGAGCCGTTACCTCACCAACTAGCTAATGCGCCGCGGGCCCATCCGTAAGTGATAGCCGAAGCCATCTTTCAAATAAGAACCATGTGGTTCTTATTGTTATTCGGTATTAGCTCCGGTTTCCCGAAGTTATCCCAATCTTACAGGTAGGTTGCCCACGTGTTACTCACCCGTCCGCCGCTAACCTCCGGGAGCAAGCTCCCTTTGGTTCGCTCGACTTGCATGTATTAGGCACGCCGCCAGCGTTCGTCCTGAGCCAGGATCAAACTCTCCAATAAAGTTTGATTGCTCATTTGTTCAAAAAAATTAACGTTGACGCTTTTGTTTTGTTTAGTTTTCAAAGAACATTTTTTGTTGCTATCGCTCAGAAGCGACTTTATTAATATAACATTTTTATCTGTCGATGTCAACACTTTTTTAAATGTTTTTTCATGCTGTCATTTATGTTATCGCGTTGTTTATCAGCGACGTTTATTAATATATCACCCTAACACTATGAAGTCAACATGTTTTTTGCTTTTTTTAAAGAACAAAATTCCGCAACAATATTTGAATAATAAACACTTGCTATGAAAGCTATATATTTATATTTCAAAAGACCTTCAATGCTTTTATATCATCACTTATCATTCTGAAAAATATGCTTTTTTTGAGCGAATATATCGATTACATTCTGATGGTGTTGCAACCTTTCTAAATAGTTGAAACAATATTTGATATCTTTCTTCCATCGCACGCTTAACTACATAGTCAATTCGAGTATCTTGAAAATCAAGTAGTAATTCTTCTAACTCTCTTTTTATTAAATATTCAATTTCTTTTATTTCCTTTTTTGTTACTAAAAGTCCAAGCATAATGTCACCTCACTATTAGATATTCTAGTTATTTCCACTGTGAAACAGTTTTATGAAATTTTTTCTTTACTAGTCAGTCTTTTATCATATCTTCTATTAGGGAGCATAGTATGTAGACAAGTAATTGTATAAGATAGGCTATTTTCGTAAACTTTGTTGTTTTTAGGTTTTTAGATAGTGTCATCGTTCTCTAGCAAAAAGGATGATACGCATCTTAATAGGTTTCATATTTATTTCTTAGTTTCTAAGTACGAAAAACAACAATGAATGCGAACCAACTGTATGAGAAAAGGAGGGGGTTATGTGAATTTCTTTTTCGTTGTAAATGGTAACAAGGGAAAACAAGCACTAATAATTATTGCTGCTGCTTTATTTACAGCTATTTTTCTTTATCTTGAAAACGCGCTAAATTATACAGTTTTTTCGACTGAAGATGGTCCTAGAGCAATTTATAAAGGAGATGAACGAGGGGAGAAAATTGCTTTAACATTTGATGTCAATTGGGGTGACGAGCATATATTAAACATCCTAGAGGTATTAAAAAAAGAAAAAGTGAATGCAACTTTTTTCATTCTAGCAGATTGGGCTGAACGACATCCTGAAGTCGTAACTCAAATTGCAGACGACGGACATGAAATAGGTAGCAAAGGATATAGTTATAAAGATTATTCAGAGCTGGAAGCTAGTGAGATTAAAACCGATATTTTAAAATCTAGGGACGTATTTAAGGTATTACAAGTAAAAGCTGCCCCGCTACTACGACCACCTACTGGGAATATAAATGAAGAAATGATCACTACCGCATCCGAAGTTGGATACACCGTTGTACATTGGAGCATAGATTCACAAGATTAGCTACGCCCTGGTACTAAAGAAATAACTAAAAATGTTACAAAAAACCTTAATGGCGGAGACATTATCTTACTTCACGCATCTGACTCTGCCAGTCAAACGGCTGAGGCACTTCCATCAATTATTCAATTTATAAAAAAGAAAGGATACAAAAATGTTACTGTGACTGAACTTATTACAAACACAGATACAAAAAGCGGAGAAATTAAGTGAGATGATGGGAATAAGAAATTCCTCTCTATTTGGAAGTAAAAAATGAGTGGATTAAACCTCCACTCATTTTGTTTGAAAACAATTTTTAGCTATTAGTTAATTTCGGTAATATTAGTAGCTGGTACATGTTACATAGCAATAGGGGAAATAACATCAAATATAACCAACTATCATCATTTGCTTGAACCGCTGGTATTAACTCTATGATTGTTACGACTATCATAAAAAACATAGCCGGGACAAATGCCTGCTTATTTGTTTGTTGCTTTTTTAACAATGCAACAACAATGCCTACAACAGCAATAATTAAAGCTACTACGATGTACGAGAATATTGAATCTCCCTCATCTGCAAACAATTTATATCGAAAATATATAAGATCAAATAACACAAATATAATTAATACAATTTGCACTGCATTCCATAACTTCACAGATCGAAAGATCCCTAAGCCAAACCGATGGATCGTTAAATAAGCAAAAAATCCCATTTGACTAATAACACTAAATATAAGGCCTACACCAACAAACCAAATAAATGCCAATACAATATCCATAAATTCAAATGAAGAGAATAGCTCTTTGTATTCACTCCACTTTACAATAAATCCTATAATACCTGCACTAATTCCTCCAACAGCTAAGGTCGACATAAATAAACGAACCCAATTTCGACTATTCACAGCAAGACTCCTCCATTACACATTCTCCTACTGATTGTACCAATCGACTCGTGAAAATACCACATTTTCAGCATTAACAACGTATAATTTTTTGTATATAAACTATCCTAAAGTATAGGACAACCCTGAAAGGAGTTAGTGAGCAATGAAAACAAACGTGTTGCTCCTATTTATCATAGTCACAATTTTAACGGCTAGTGGGTGTGGACAGCAAGAACAAGCACAAGAATTGGATTATGAACAATCAAAGAAAATGATTGTTGATATTTTAAAGACTGATGAAGGAAAAAAGGCCATTCAAGACATTATGTCTGAAGACGGCATGAAGCAACAATTAATTATGGACCAAACAATTGTTACAGCTGCAATTGAAAAATCACTTACTTCTAAAGAAGCTACTGAATTTTGGAAAGAAAGTCTATCAGATCCTGAATTTGCAGAAAGCTTTGCAAAGGGCCTGCAGGAAGAACAAGAAAAATTAATAAAGGAGTTAATGAAAGATCCTGAATACCAAGGAATGATGCTAGAACTATTTCAAAATCCAGAGATGGAAGAGCAAACTTTAACTGTGCTCAAAGGTAAAGAATATCGGACTCATCTACAGAAGGTAATAACAGAAACGATAGAAAGCCCCTTATTTAAAGTTAAGATTCAAGAAATTCTATTAAAAGGTGCGGAGGAATTACAAAGCGGTGAAAAAAGTGGTGATGAAGAACAAAGCGCCGATAATGAAGAAGGTGGAGGTGATTCAGGAGGTAATGGAGGAGGAGGGTAACCTTACAAGTGTTTGAAAGCAGCAAATAAAAAGGGTCTACCTCACAATTTTTAATAATGCTCACAAAAAATTGTAGGACTGACCCTCTGTCTAATAAGAATTTACCACCATTTATACTATCGATGTAACCCTTTCAGCCATGTTCATATAAATTTTACCAAGTTGATGATCTTCAGCATAAATAGAAGGTGCAAAATCATCATCATCCCAATCAGGTTGCTGCAACGGAAGTTGTCCTAGCAGCTCTGTTTGTAGCTCCTTCGCTAATTTCGTGCCTCCGCCTTTACCAAAGACATATTCCTTTTCCCCTGTCAGCTTGCTTTCAAAATAAGACATATTTTCAATGACACCAATAATTTCATGCTCAGTGCGCAGAGCCATAGCACCGGCACGAGCAGCTACAAAAGCGGCAGTAGGATGTGGTGTTGTCACTATAATTTCTTTACAAGAAGGTAGCATAGCATGAACATCTAACGCAACATCCCCTGTTCCAGGAGGTAAATCTAACAATAGATAATCCAACTCGCCCCATTCAACCTCTTGAAAAAAGCTATTAAGCATCTTTCCTAACATTGGGCCTCTCCAAATAATAGGTGCATTATCTTCGACAAAGAATCCCATTGAAACTACTTTTACTCCTAATCTTTCAACAGGGATAATTTTCTCGCCTCTAACAACTGGTCTCTTCGTAATACCCATCATGTCTGGTACACTAAATCCATATATGTCAGCATCAACTAAGCCAACTTTTTTCCCTAGTCGTGCTAAAGATACAGCTAAATTAACAGAAACAGTTGATTTTCCAACCCCACCTTTACCACTTGCAATCGCAATAAACTTTGTGTTGCTACCTGATGATAATGGTGAATCACTACCTGCCTCAGAGGGTGGTGGGCTTTCCGACTTAGCAGTTTTATCTTGCGGTAATTCTGAAAAACGGAGCCCAACAGACTTAGCACCGGCATCCTTTAATACTTGTACGATATGTCCTTGTATTTGCAACTGCTCAGATGTACCAATTTTTGATAATGCAAGTTTTACACTTACATGCCCTTTCTCTTCTTTAATATTTATGTCTTGGATTGCACCAGTCTCTTCAAAAGTTTTATGTAAAAATGGATCTTTTAATTGACGTAATAGCTCAACTACTTGATCTTTCGTTATCAATTATTACACCGTCCTTTTTGTGTATTCGTTTTCATACGTTCACCTGTTAGTATACCATAATTACATATGACGGCTAAAAGAATTCACAATAATTAACTATTACTCAGGAGCCTTCCCCTCATTAGAAAAATATCTAATTATCCCTTTATATATGGAAAACGCTAGTGTTTCTTGATATGTGTCATCAGATAGTAAATCCCTTTCTGCACTATTCGATAAAAATCCTACTTCGACTAAGGAACCAGGTATATTTGCATTTTTCAATAAGTACACACCACTAATTGCCTTAGCTTTTCTCGTAGTATTGTCTAGAGTTGTTCGAAATTCATCTTGAATAAACCTTGCGATTTCCTTATTTTCAATATAATTGGGGTTATAAAACGTTTGTGCCCCCCTATATTTTGATGAAGGTATCGCATTTAAGTGAACACTGATAAATAAGTCACCTTGCGACTCATTAATTATTTCTGCTCTTTTTTTCAAATCCTCAGTTTTCCTTTTGCTATAGCCCTTTGTACCGCTAGATGCGAGGTCGTGATCATCTTCACGGGTCAAAATAACGAGTGCACCCTGTTCCTGAAGAAAATCCTTCAATAAGATAGTAACCTTTAAAGCTACATCTTTCTCAAGCACATCCCCACCAACTGCTCCTCCGTCAGGACCACCGTGGCCAGGGTCTAAAATAATTATCTTACCAGATAGAGGTAAATTCCACGATTTCCATGAAGCATTTTCTGTAAACTGGTATTGAACGATTATTAGTAGGATAATAAAGCCTATTAAGTATCCAGCAAATTTCAGTTTTTTCTTCACTTTGTCTCTGCCTCCCACTTTTTCCTTGTAAACACTATATGGGACAAGAGGCAAAAATAGACCACCTAGCTATATACCTATCGTTAAAAATGCAAGATGAGCAGTGAAGAACATGATCAACTTATATATTCATGTTATAGACACCTATCACCGTTTGCTAATGTAATTTCATTCGATACCGTTTTTCCCCTTTATAAAAACCTTCATTGAACCAATAATTAACAAAATGTTCGCATGTGTAATACATTGATTCATTCATTAAACTAAAATCATCAACGTTCCCCCAATATATAACGTAATCATACAAAGTATTAATTAAATACTTTTCTTCTGTTATACACCTTAGCTTTACCTTTTCTAAAGGTTCACCAAAATAACCAAATCGACTATAACTTGCTCCCAACAAGTATGATTCTACAGCGATGTCAATACATCCATCTTCAATAGCACTAATCGCCACAACACCTAACTTGTAAAAATCATTAAAAGTTTGTTCAACTTGTTTTTTTATAATTTCAAGAGATAACTCTCTTAGCATTTTCCGTTCGTAAATGACTTGCTTTTCCTTCTGCTTTGCAGCAAAAGTTGTTATAACATTCATTTCTTATTCAACCCCTTTTGAAGGTAGTTTACACTTCTCTAAAAGCTTCATACGTTACTGTCTTTACCAATTGAGAAAAGTTAGGATATCTCATTACCCTTATAACTTGCTCACATTCAGCAGGCACTGCTTATCGTTTGCAGCAAGTCCTCGGGCCAAAAATAGACGCTTCTTATATCTTTATATCAGTACGAAAGGCTTTTTTCGTAAACTTTGTTGTTTTTTCACTTACATTTAAGTAACTAATGTATTTAATATAATTTTTATCGTAATAATGAAGAAAAGGTGCCACGAACGTTAAGTGTATACGTGCTTATAACTTTGAAACGAAAAGCAACAATAAACTATAAGAAAAGAATATCCATCTGGCTGACATCGACATGCGTTAGATAGTGTTTTTTGTCTTAACGAAAAGTGGTGGAGTGATTTCGTGGGGACAAGCGTGGAACTTCAAATTCTCAATCTATTGTGAGTCTATTCATCTGAACACCCATTAGTCATAACAATTAGTGAGTCAGTTTTTTTAAAATAGTATAACAAAAAATTTTTTATCATAAACTTTGTTCCTATCGTGAAACGCTAGTAACGGCTTTTTTACAGAAGAAAAAGGTGTCATACACTCTAGTAGTGTATGTATTACTTAATTCAAAAAACAACAATTAATAAGAAAACAGTCAATAAAAAAGACCCCCAACCAATTTGGTTGAGAGTCTTTGAAACGTAAATAAAATTAACGTTTTGAGAACTGTGGTGCACGACGAGCGCCTTTAAGACCGTATTTTTTACGTTCTTTCATACGAGCATCACGAGTTAATAAACCAGCACGCTTTAATGTTGGGCGAAATTCTGGATCTGCTTGTAGTAACGCACGTGCGATACCATGACGAATTGCACCAGCTTGCCCAGTATATCCACCGCCATGAACGTTAACTAAAACGTCATAAGCACCTGTAGTTTCAGTTGCTTCAAGTGGTTGTTTTACAACTTCTCTTAATGCTGCAAATGGAATATAGTTTTCAATATCACGATCGTTGATCACGATACGTCCGTCACCAGGAACTAAACGTACACGAGCAACAGAGCTTTTACGACGGCCTGTGCCATAATATTGTACCTGTGCCAAATTAATACCCTCCTAAAATATTATCCGCGAAGTTCGTAAACTTCAGGTTGTTGTGCTTGATGTGGATGTTCGTTACCAGCATATACATGTAACTTTTTAAACATTTGACGACCTAATGAGCCTTTTGGTAACATACCACGAATTGCGCCTTCTAGCATTCTTTCTGGGTAGTTCGTACGCATTTCAAGCGCAGTTCTTACTTTTAATCCGCCTGGATGTTGACTATGACGGTAATATAGTTTGTCAGTTAATTTCTTACCTGTAAGTTCAATTTTCTCTGCATTGATGATGATTACATGATCACCAGTATCAACATGTGGTGTATAAGTTGGTTTATGTTTACCACGTAAAATCGATGCAATTTCGCTTGCAAGACGACCTAAAGTCTTTCCTTCAGCATCAACCACGTACCATTTACGTTGTACTTCTGCTGGCTTTGCCATAAAAGTTGTACGCATGATTTTCCCTCCTAAATAAAAAAATCCATGATTGGTTACATATATTATTCAACACGATTTTTCCGGGGCTAATCGTGGTTTTAAAATACATACCATATGATATAATAAATCTTTATGAGTCTATTGTCAAGAAAATGTTACACCAGGTTTAGTTGTCATAATTCACTTGCCATAAATACAATCCATGAGATGGCGCCGTTTGCCCCGCTAGCATCCGATTTTTTTGCTCTAAAATAGTTTTTATATCCTGAGGCTTTATTTTTCCTTGACCTACTTTTAATAATGTACCGACAAGAATTCTCACCATATTATATAAAAATCCTGACCCATTAAAGTGCAAAATCAACTCGTCGTTTTCTTCATACAAATCTATATAATAAATTGTTCGAACTTTATCTTCTTTTGCAGTTTTAGCTGAGCAAAAGCTTGTAAAATCATGAGTACCAATTAAATATTCTTTCGCCATTTTCATAGCTGAGAGATCAAGGGGATATGGATAATGATATATATACTTTCTAGTGAATACATCATATTGTTTTGACCTTAGTATTTTATACCGGTATTCCTTTGAAGTTACATCGTAACGCGCATGAAATGTTGGGTCTACCTGCACGACTTCCTTAATAACAATGTCATCAGGGACAATCGAATTTAATGCAGCGGGCCACCTGTTCGCAGGAATATCTAATGGTGAGTCGAAATGGATGACCTGTCCATAAGCATGAACACCCGAATCTGTTCTTCCTGAAGCATAGATTGCAACATGATGTCCCTTATGAATTTTCATTAAGGCTTTCTCAAGGTAACCTTGCACGGTCCGCTGATTTGGTAGAGTCTGAGTTTGAAATCCATTAAATTTTGACCCATCATAGGCTATTGTACATTTTAAACGTTGCATGATTTTTCTACCTTCTCCATTAACTTCTTAATAAAAATAACAAAACAGATACTAATAAAGGACTCATAATTACAATGGTATCTCTACTATGCCACTGTAATTGATGAAATTTCGTTCTACCCTCACCACCACGATAACCTCTTGCCTCCATGGCTGTTGCTAAATCTTCAGCTCTCTTAAACGCGCTAATAAACAGAGGAATTAACAAAGGAACAATTGACTTTATTCGATCCTTTATTGGTCCACTTGTGAAGTCTGCTCCCCTAGCTGTTTGAGCCTTAATTATTTTTTCTGTTTCTTGCATTAATGTCGGTATAAACCGAAGTGATATAGACATCATTAAAGCAATCTCATGAACAGGCAAACCAAAGCGTTTGAACGGGTTTAATAGACTTTCCATCCCATCTGTAATTTCTATCGGTGTTGTCGTTAACGTAAGCATAGACGTCATTAAAATCAAATTTAAAAAACGGAGGGAGATAAATACACCTTGCCTGATGCCTTCTTCATAGATTTCAATCCATCCTAAACTAAATAATAGTGCACCTTCCTTAGTTACAAAAATATGTAATATGAAAGTAAAAATAATAATCCAAAATATGAGTTTTAGCCCTTTCAAAATAAAGCGAATAGGTATTTGAGTTAGCAACATCATACCTATTGTATATAAACATAAAATCCCATATGTAAGCTCATTATTTGCTAAAAAAACTACTATGACATAAAGAAATATTAATGATAATTTCGAACGAGGGTCCAACTGATGGACAATTGAAGAGCCTGGTACATACCTACCTATTATAATTTTATCCATCATGCTGTTTCACCTTACCCATAATCAATTGTGCTTGTTCTAGTGCATCGTCGATCGTAAGGCATGTGGACGATAGCTGAATACCAAATTTGCTTTCTAGCTTCATCTTGAACTTTAATGCTTCAGGAACATCTAACCCTAGCTTGACTAGCTCCTTTGGCTTAGAAAATACTTCTTCTGGTTTCCCCTTCATTCTAATCGTACCATTATCCATGACAACAATCTCATCAGCATACTTTGCTGCATCCTCCATGCTATGAGTTACCAATACCGTCGTTATATTCTTCTTCTGATGTAGTTTATAGAACATATCCATTATCTCTGTACGCCCTCTAGGATCTAACCCAGCTGTTGGCTCATCTAACACAAGAACTTCTGGTTCCATTGCTAAAACTCCAGCAATTGCTACTCTTCTCATTTGACCACCACTTAAGTCAAAGGGTGACCTTTGCAAGAATTCACTTGGTAATCCAACTAACTCCAACGCTTCCTGTGCCTTCTTCTTCGCTTCTTTCTCTGATACACCAAAGTTAGTTGGACCAAAACATATATCTTTTTCTACTGTTTCCTCAAATAATTGATGTTCAGGAAATTGAAATACAATGCCAACTCTTTGTCTAAGCTTCTTTATCTTTTTATTCTTTTTCTCAGAGTCGATTGTCATATCACCAACGGTTAAACTTCCTACTGTCGGTTTTAATAGACCATTCAAATGTTGTAACAAAGTCGACTTTCCTGAACCAGTGTGTCCAATGATTGCTAGAAATGTTCCTGAATTAATAGCTAAATTAATATCGTAAAGTGCTAATCGTTCAAGAGGCGTATGTTGATGATATTTATGTTCTACATTTTGTATTGTAATGTCCATAACTCATCCACCAATCCTTCATCTGTTAAATGATCAACTGTCAAAGGAATACCTGCTCGCCTCATTTTTTTACTAAGTCTAACGGAGAAAGGAAGATCAAGACCTATATTAACGAGCTCCTTCTCTAAAGCAAAAATATCTTCGGGTCGTCCCTCCGTGAAAATATTACCCTTATTCATAACCAATATACGATCAGCTTTACTTGCTTCATCCAAATCATGCGTGATTGAAATGACCGATATAACTTGCTCATCTTTAAGTTTTCTAATTGTTCTCAAGACTTCTTCTTTCCCTTTAGGATCAAGCATAGATGTCGCTTCATCTAAAATAATAATATCAGGCCTCACAGCTAACACACCAGCAATTGCAACTCTTTGTTTCTGTCCTCCGGAGAGATTATGTGGCTCTTGATCAACAAACGCTTCCATTTTCACTCTATTAATTGCTTCGTCCACGCGATCTACCATTTCCGAACGTTCTACCCCATTATTTTCTAACCCAAAAGCTACATCATCAATGACAGTTGTACCAACAAATTGGTTGTCTGGATTTTGGAACACCATACCAATTTTCTTACGAACATCCCAAATCGACTCATTTGTAAGTGTGATACCGGCCACTGATACTTCTCCAGACTCTGGTATTAACAACCCATTCAATATTCTCGCCAGTGTTGATTTTCCAGAACCATTATGGCCTACAATTGCTAACCATTCACCATTTTTAAGTGAAAATGATATATCTTTTAACGCATAATGTGATTGGTCATTATAGCGAAAGGAAACACCTTTGACTGATAATAGTTCATTCCCCATATCCTTTCCTCCTCTATTATTCGACATATTTCCTAAGAAATAAAAAAAAGCTTTATTGCATCATTAGTTCTGATGGTAAGATGAGGAGACTTAAAGGAGATATGCACTGAGGGTGGACAGTTCGTTAAGCGTAGACTCTCGATTTACCTCAATCCGCCTAATAATTTTCAAGAGTAATTGTAATGCCCCTTGTTGGCCCCTGCTATCATTATAAAGAGAAAAATATGAAGCATCATAGTTTAGACATTTATTGATAGTATAAAAACAATAGCAAAAAAGGGCATAGATTCAGTCATTAAAACTGTCCTGCCCTCATTTACTCATACAAAGATGTTCAAAAATCTCCTTTTGAACATTCAGTAGTATTAAACTAATTCAATAATAACCATTGGTGCTCCGTCTCCACGACGTGGACCCATTTTCATAATACGAGTGTAACCACCTTGGCGTTCTTCATAACGTGGTGCAATATCGCCAAATAACTTTTGAAGAGCGTCGTCACCTGTTTCTTCATTCGCAACTTCATTACGAATAAATGCTGCAGCTTGACGGCGAGCATGTAAATCTCCACGCTTACCTAAAGTTATCATTTTATCTACAAGAGAACGTAATTCTTTTGCACGTGTCTCTGTTGTTTGAATGCGTTCATTGATAATTAAATCAGTAGTTAAATCACGTAGTAACGCTTTACGTTGAGCGCTTGTACGTCCTAATTTACGATATGACATGAGATGTCCCTCCTTTTTAGAGTGTTATCATAGCAGTAAGGAAAACATGAAAATGCCTAGTTAAGAGTCTCATAACTAGTCATCTTTTCGCAATCCCAACCCTAACTCATCAAGCTTTGCTTTAACCTCTTCTAAAGACTTACGACCTAGGTTTCGTACTTTCATCATGTCTTCTTCGGTTTTATGAGCTAGTTCTTGTACAGTGTTAATACCTGCACGTTTTAAACAATTATAAGAACGAACTGAAAGATCTAATTCTTCAATTGTCATCTCAAGCACTTTTTCTTTTTGGTCTTCTTCTTTTTCAACCATGATTTCAGCATTTTGCGCTTCGTCAGTTAAACCAACAAAAATATTCAAGTGCTCAGTCAAAATTTTCGATCCAAGAGCAATAGCCTCTTTAGGACCTGTGCTTCCATCTGCCCATACGTCAAATGTTAGTTTATCAAAATTTGACAACTGACCTACACGAGTGTTTTCAACTTGATATGAAACACGAGATACCGGTGTGAAAATCGAATCAATTGGAATCACTCCTATTGGTTGATCCTCACTTTTATTTGCATCAGCTGAAGTATATCCACGTCCACGTCTTGCGGTTAATCTCATACGCAAATGACCATCTTTTGCTAAAGTAGCGATATGAAGGTCAGGGTTAAGAATTTCCACATCACTATCATGTGTAATATCAGCAGCTGTTACAGCTCCTTCACCTTGTATATCAATTTCAAGCGTCTTGTCCTCGTCTGAATAAATTTTCAATCCGAGTTTCTTTACGTGTAAAATAATAGACGTTACATCTTCCACGACGCCTTCAATTGTTGAGAACTCATGCAGTACACCATCTATTTGAATAGATGTGACAGCTGCACCAGGTAGTGAGGATAATAGAATACGACGTAAGGAGTTACCCAAAGTTGTACCATATCCACGCTCAAGTGGCTCGATGACGAATTTACCGTATTTGGCATCATCGCTGATCTCAACCGTTTCGATTTTTGGTTTTTCAATTTCTATCATTACAAACCCTCCTTCAAAACGTCGAAACCCCGGCTAGACAATTTAATGTTAGTTTGTCTATGGATGTCTAACCGAAATTCCCCAATAATAAGTTCCCGAATGTGCACAACAACTAAAATAATTAATCTGTTTCGCAATAAAAATGATTTATCATAACCCATTATTGACATGAATTCAAAATCTATACAGAGAAATTATACACGGCGACGTTTTGGTGGACGACATCCGTTATGTGGAACAGGTGTAACATCCTTAATTGCAGTAACTTCAAGTCCTGCTGCTTGAAGTGCACGGATAGCAGCTTCACGTCCAGCTCCAGGTCCTTTTACAGTTACTTCAAGTGTTTTTAAGCCATTTTCTATAGAAGTCTTGGCAGCCGTTTCTGCAGCCATTTGAGCAGCAAAAGGAGTAGATTTTTTAGAACCTTTGAAACCTAATGCACCGGCGCTAGACCAAGAAATCGCGTTACCATGAACGTCAGTGATCGTAACGATTGTGTTATTAAACGTTGAACGAATATGTGCAATACCAGACTCAATATTCTTTTTCACACGACGTTTACGTGTATTTGTTTTACGTGCCATTTCTTAAGAACCTCCTTTACTATTTCTTCTTATTCGCTACAGTACGACGTGGACCTTTACGTGTACGAGCATTATTTTTAGAATTTTGTCCTCGAACTGGTAATCCACGACGATGACGAATTCCTCTATATGAACCGATTTCGATTAGACGTTTAATATTTAATGATACTTCACGACGAAGGTCACCCTCTACTTTATAGCCGTCGATGATATCACGGATTTTCCCTAATTCTTCTTCAGTTAAATCACGCACACGAGTATCTTCTGAAACTCCTGCATCAGCTAGAATTTTCTCTGCTTTTGTGCGTCCAATACCAAAAATATATGTTAATGATACTACAACACGTTTATCACGAGGAATATCTACACCAGCAATACGCGCCATTATACGTGCACCTCCTTATGCTTATCCTTGTTTTTGTTTATGTTTTGGGTTTTCACAAATAACCATTACTTTTCCATTTCTGCGAATAACTTTACATTTTTCACAAATAGGTTTAACTGATGGTCTTACCTTCACTGTTCTAACCTCCTTGGTAATAACGGAGTTTAATTATTTAAAGCGGTACGTAATCCGTCCGCGAGTTAAATCATATGGTGATAATTCTACAGTAACTTTATCTCCTGGTAAGATTCGAATAAAGTGCATACGAATTTTACCTGAAACATGTGCTAATACTGTATGTCCGTTTTCAAGTTCTACCTTAAACATTGCATTTGGTAATGTTTCTACGACAGTACCTTCAACTTCAATTACATCGTCTTTCGCCATCTAAAAGCTCTCCCTTCTTCAAATCAGTAACTTGCTCATTGACAAACTTTGTTAATGCATAGCGCAATTTCCCGTTTGTCACACGACCAGTTTCACTTATACTGTTCTGAACTTCCGGAGATACGTAATCAAAAAACTCAAGGTGTTGAATGTTCTTCTTTTTTGGCCGATCATATTTTCGCTTTTCTCCATCCGCAAGTAAAACAAATCGCTCATCAACACTTTTTATAATTATTGCATACTGTCCAGCGTCTCTGCCTTGAGTGATTAAAACAAACTGACCTATGCGCGGACTCGAATCAGAATCGTTCAACTATTATCACCTTCACTTAGGCTTTTGTTAAAATTTCATAACCAGTCTCTGTAATAACAATCGTATGCTCAAAATGTGCACACATTTTACCATCAACCGTTACAACTGTCCAGTCATCTGCTAGCGTTTTTACATATCGACTACCTGCATTTATCATCGGCTCAATCGCCAATACCATCCCTGGTTTCAATCGCGGCCCTTTATTTGGTGGGCCATAATGTGGTATTTGAGGATCTTCATGCAAATCTTGACCAACACCGTGGCCTACATACTCACGAACGACTGAGAAATTATTTTCTTCAGCATACGTTTGGATCGCATGAGAGATGTTCGATAACCTTACATGAGACTTAGCTTCCTTTAAACCTTCATATAATGAATTCTCAGTCACATCTAAGAGCCTCTGTGTTTCTTCAGTAATATTCCCGACTGGATATGTCCAAGCAGAGTCACCGTGATATCCATTGTATTTAGCCCCAATGTCTATACTGATGATGTCTCCATCTTTTAAGACACGATCACCAGGAATACCGTGAACTAACTCTTCGTTGACTGAAGCACATATACTCCCGCGAAAACCATTATACCCCTTAAATGATGGAATTGCATCATGTTTCCGAATAAACTCTTCAGCAATTGTATCCAATTGCTTAGTAGTAATACCAGGTTTAATATGTTTCTGTAATTCCTTGTGAGTCAAAGCAACGATACGGCCTGCTTCACGCATTATTTCTATCTCACGTGGGGTCTTACAAATAATCATTTAGATAAGCCTCCAAGCAATTTATCAATATCTATAAATACTTTATCGATTGCTTGTTGTCCATCAATGTTTTGTAAATAACCTTTTTGCTTGTAGAAATTTAATAAAGGCTCTGACTGTTTAATGTTTACCTCTAGTCGAGTTTTTACAGTAGCCTCATTATCATCAGCACGTTGATATAATTCTCCTCCACATTTATCGCAAACTCCCTCTTGTTGCGGTGGATTAAATACTAGATGATATGTGGCACCACAGTCCTTACAAATTCTTCTGCCTGTTAAACGTTCTAATAGTATTGATTTATCAACATTTATATTGATAACAAAATCTATCGTACTGTTCATAGCATGTAATAATTGTTCTAACGCCTCTGCTTGAGCGACTGTTCGAGGGAAACCATCTAACAGAAAACCATTTTTACAATCATTTTTACCTAATCTTTCACGAACAATACCTATTGTAACTTCATCAGGAACAAGTTTGCCCTCATCCATAAAAGCCTTTGCTTTTAAGCCTAATTCAGTTCCTTCACTTATAGCAGCACGGAACATATCTCCTGTTGATATGTGAGGAATATTATACTTGCTAACAATTTGCTCTGCCTGCGTACCTTTACCTGCACCAGGGAGCCCCATTAATACGAGATTCATATGTGTTCACCCTCATCTAACAATGAGGAAATGGGAGAACCCCAAAACCTCATGACTTAATAAACCCTTTGTAATGACGTTTTACAAGTTGGCTTTCAAGCTGTTTCATTGTCTCAAGTGCAACACCGACAACGATGAGCAAGCTTGTTCCACCAATTTGTACTGATTCCGGAAGACTGGTAAATTTAATAAAAATGATAGGAAGAACAGAAATTGCAGCTAAGAAAATAGAACCTACAAATGTAAGACGATATAGTATCCGAGTTACATATTCTTGCGTATTTATCCCTGGACGAATTCCAGGAATATATCCACCTTGTTTTTTAAGGTTTTCTGCCATCTGTTCAGGATTCACTTGAACAAACGTATAGAAATAAGTAAACGCAATAATTAATGCAACATATATTGTCATACCGACAGGTTCAGTATACCTGAATGTATTTTCAATCCACATAGTAACATCGTTTTGTCCAAAGAATGATGCAATTGTTGGTGGTGTAATAATAAACGATACTGCAAAGATAACAGGTATTACACCCGCAGCATTTACTTTTAAAGGTAAATGAGTAGATTGTCCTCCAACTGGACTACGACCTACTAAGCGTTTTGCATATTGAATTGGAATTTTACGAAATGCTTGTTGGATGAAAATTACACCAACGACGATTGCAACGATCGCGAGTAGTAATAATACTACTGTAACGATACGTAAGAACAGCTGTTCTCCAGCACCTTCAAATTGTGTTGCATATACTTGGTTAGCGATATTCGGAATGCCTGCCACAATCCCAGCAAAGATGAGGATGGAAATTCCATTACCAACACCGTGAGCTGTTATTTGTTCACCTAACCACATTAAAAAGGCAGTTCCAGCCGTCAATACTAATGCTATTAACAAATAAGTTGGAATGCCAGGGTTCTCAATTAATGCCCCGTTCGACATAGTGTTAAAGCCAATGGACATACCAATTGCTTGAATAAATCCAAGAACTATTGTGCCGTAGCGGGTAAACTGAGCTAATTTACGACGACCAACTTCACCTTGTTTTGACCACTCAGTAAACTTTGGAACAACATCCATTTGTAGTAATTGAATGATGATGGAAGCCGTGATATAAGGCATAATCCCCATTGCAAAGATGGAAAAGTTCTGTAATGCTCCACCACCAAATGTATTCAATACTCCAAATAGATTGTTTTCGCCTGTAACCTGTAATACTTCAGCGTTGATGTTCGGAACAGGAATAAACGTCCCTATTCTAAACACAACTAACATCAACAAGGTGAATATTATTTTCTTTCTTATATCACCAACGCGCATAAAATTGGAGATTGTTCGGAACATTAAATCACCTCAGTTTTACCGCCTGCAGCTTCAATTGCTTCTTTTGCAGCAGAAGAGAATTTGTGAGCTTTAACAGTAAGCTTTTTCTCAACTTTTCCTTTTGCAAGGACTTTCAAACCCGATTTAAGCTTACTTACTACACCTGTTTCGATTAATAATTCAGGTGTTACTTCCGTACCATCTTCAAAACGATTTAATGTTTCAAGATTAACGACCGCATACTCTTTTCGGTTAATGTTCGTAAAACCACGTTTAGGTAGTCGTTGGAACAAAGGTGTTTGACCACCCTCGAAGCCTGGACGTACGCCACCGCCAGAACGAGACTTTTGACCTTTTTGGCCTCTACCAGATGTTTTACCATTACCAGTAGCAATACCACGTCCTACACGATTACGAGTTTTACGAGACCCTTCAGCTGGTTTAAGTTCATGAAGTTTCATCAGGGCACCTCCTTATTTACTCATGTTAAAATTATTGTTCTTTTACCGTAACTAAATGTGCAACTTTGTTTACCATGCCGCGAATTGCAGCATTATCTTCATGTACGACCGTTTGATGCATCTTTTTCAAACCTAAAGTTTGAACAGTTACTTTTTGATCTTTAGAACGGCCAATAACACTTCTTGTGAGGGTGATAGCTAATTTCTTTGACATTTCATTTCCCCCCTTATCCTAACAATTCTTCAACTGATTTTCCACGCAACTTTGCAACGTCTTCAGCGCGCTTCATATCCTGAATACCACTAATTGTAGCACGAATCATGTTAATAGGTGTATTTGAACCTAAAGATTTTGATAGGATGTCATGTACACCAGCTAACTCTAATACTGCACGTACAGGACCTCCAGCGATAACTCCAGTACCTTCAGAAGCAGGCTTTAACAAGATTTCTCCAGCGCCAAATCGTCCGATAACTTCATGTGGAATTGTTGTACCAACCATAGGTACAGTAACAAGATTTTTCTTAGCATCTTCTATAGCTTTACGAATAGCTTCTGGAACCTCTTGAGCTTTACCAGTTCCAAAACCAACGTGACCGTTTTTATCACCAACAACAACAAGTGCAGCAAAACGGAAACGACGTCCACCTTTCACTACCTTTGCAACGCGGTTTACGGTAACAACACGTTCTTCAAGTTCTAGTTTACTTGGATCAACACGGACCATCTGTATCCCTCCTTTGACAATTAAAATTCTAAGCCATTTTCACGAGCTGAATCAGCTAACGCTTTAATACGTCCATGGAATAGGTATCCTCCACGATCAAAAACCACTTCTTTAATACCTTTTTCTGACGCACGTTTAGCAACTAACTCGCCAACTTTTTGCGCTGCGTCAACATTACCTGTTGACTCAATGCTTAATTCTTTATCTAAAGTAGATGCACTTGCAAGTGTAACACCATTCACATCATCGATTACTTGCGCATATATGTGTTTGCTAGAACGAAACACATTCAAACGCGGGCGTACAGCTGTTCCTGAAATTTTCGCACGAACACGTCCGTGTCTTTTTTTACGAACTGCATTCTTATCAGGTTTTGTAATCATACTATGCCACTCCTTTCTTATACACTAGGCGGTATTACTTACCAGTCTTACCTTCCTTACGACGTACATATTCACCTTCATAACGAATTCCTTTACCTTTATAAGGCTCAGGTGGACGTACATCACGAATGTTAGCAGCTAAAGCTCCAACACGTTCTTTATCAGTACCTTTAATAACAATTTTTGTATTTGCAGGCACATCAATTTCGATCCCTGCTTCAGGCTCGATTTCTACAGGATGAGAGTATCCAACATTTAGGATTAGCTTTTTACCTTGCTTTTGAGCACGGTAACCTACCCCGATCAATTCAAGACCTCTTTCATATCCTTTAGAAACACCTTCAACCATATTAGCAAGTACGCTACGAGTTGTTCCATGTAATGAGCGGTGCTCTTTTGAATCAGATGGTCGAACAACTGTTACTACGCTCTCTTCTATAGTTAATTCCATATCTGCATGGATTGTACGAGTTAATTCACCCTTCGGTCCTTTAACAATAACGTTTTTATTTTCCTCAGTTACTGTTACACCCGCAGGGATAACAATTGGTTTTTTACCAACGCGTGACATAAATTACACCTCCATTCTAAAAAAACTTTTTACCAAACGTAAGCTAATACTTCTCCGCCTGCTTGTTTTTGACGAGCTTCTTTGTCAGTTAACACGCCTTGAGAAGTAGAAACGATCGCAATTCCTAAACCGTTAAGTACACGAGGTACCTCATCAGCTTTAGCGTATACTCGTAAACCAGGTTTACTAATACGTTTTAATCCAGTAATTACACGTTCATTATTTGCACCATACTTTAAGAAAATACGGAGAATACCTTGTTTGTTATCTTCAATAAATTCCACATCACGAACAAAACCTTCACGTTTTAAAATATCAGCGATATCTTTCTTCATGTTTGAAGCAGGAACCTCTAATTTGTCGTGACGTACCATGTTCGCATTGCGAATACGAGTAAGCAAATCTGCAATAGGATCTGTCATCACCATAATATTTTTACCTCCTTCCCATATCTGGGTTTTACCAACTTGCTTTTTTTACACCTGGGATATGTCCCTTATATGCTAATTCACGGAAACAAATACGGCAAAGTTTAAATTTTCTTAGTACTGAATGAGGACGACCACATCGTTCACAACGTGTGTACTCACGCACTTTAAACTTTTGATCACGTTTTTGTTTTACGACCATTGATTTTTTAGCCACATTTTCGCCTCCTTATATTTAGATGGCACTGATTACTTTTGGAACGGCATACCCATTTGAGTTAATAATTCACGAGCTTCTTCATCAGTATTTGCAGTGGTTACGATAACGATATCCATACCACGAACTTTCGAAACTTTATCATATTCAATTTCAGGGAAAATCAATTGTTCCTTAATCCCTAATGTATAGTTACCACGACCGTCGAATGATTTTTTAGATACACCACGGAAGTCACGTACACGTGGAAGTGCTACAGACACTAGTTTATCTAAAAATTCATACATACGCTCACCGCGTAAAGTTACTTTTGCACCAATTGGCATTCCTTCACGAAGACGGAAACCAGCGATAGATTTCTTTGCTTTTGTAACTACAGGCTTTTGACCAGTTATTGTTGTTAATTCTTCAACAGCATTATCTAATGCCTTTGAGTTTGAAACAGCATCACCTACACCCATATTTACAACTATTTTTTCAAGTTGAGGTGTTTGCATAACTGATTTATAACTAAATTTACTCATAACACTAGGAGTAATTTCTTTTTGATATTTTTCCTTTAGGCGGTTCATAGTAGTACCTCCTTTCTACAACTAGTTATTTATCTAATAATTCACCAGATTTTTTTGCATAGCGTACGTTTTTGCCATCAACTTGCTTATGTCCAACACGCGTAGGTTCACCCGACTTTGGATCTAATGGCATAACATTTGATACATGGATAGGTGCCTCTTGGCTGTTAATCCCACCTTGGGGATTTGCTTGTGAAGGTTTAGAATGCTTCTTCACAATGTTCACACCTTCCACAAGAACTCTACTTTTCTTTGGGAATGCAGCAAGGATAACTCCTTGTTTACCTTTATCCTTACCTGAAATCACAAGTACTTTATCACCTTTTTTTACATGCATCTTATCTGCACCTCCTTGATAAGGCATTTCAATTTTCAAATTAAAGAACTTCAGGAGCTAATGATACAATTTTCATGAAGTTGCTATCACGTAATTCACGAGCTACCGGGCCAAAAATACGAGTACCACGTGGACTTTTGTCGTCACGAATAATCACGCATGCATTTTCGTCAAAACGGATGTATGAACCGTCTGGGCGTCGTGCTCCTTTTTTTGAACGTACAACAACAGCCCTAACTACTTCACCTTTTTTGACAACGCCTCCTGGTGTTGCTTGTTTCACTGTACAAACAATTACATCACCAATATTTGCGTATTTACGTCCAGAGCCACCTAGAACTTTAATCGTTAACACTTCACGAGCTCCAGAATTATCAGCAACTTTCAACCGAGATTCTTGTTGAATCATTCACGAAACCTCCCTTCGGATATAAAATTCATCCGACCTTGTATTATATAATTACCGCTTTTTCAACTACTTCTACTAAACGGAAACGTTTTGTTGCAGATAGTGGACGTGTTTCCATTACTTTAACTACGTCGCCAACTTTTGCAACATTTTGCTCATCATGTGCTTTGAATTTCTTAGAATACTTAACACGTTTACCATATAGCGAATGAGTTTTGTATGTTTCAACTAATACAGTTATCGTTTTATCCATTTTGTCAGATACAACACGACCTGTATACACTTTACGTTGGTTGCGTTCACTCATTTAAGTAAACCTCCCCTCATTTATCGATTATTCACACCGATCTCTCTTTCACGTATCACAGTTTTCATACGAGCGATCGATTTACGTACTTCGCGAATACGAGCTGTATTTTCAAGTTGTCCAGTCGCTAGCTGGAAACGTAAATTGAATAACTCTTCTTTTAAAGACTTAACTTTTTGTTCAATTTCGGCAGTGGTAAGGTCACGAATTTCATTAGCTTTCATTAGATTCACCACCAATTTCTTCTCGTTTTACAAACTTACATTTTACTGGAAGTTTATGTGATGCAAGGCGAAGTGCTTCACGTGCCACCTCTTCAGGTACACCTGAGATTTCAAACATAATCTTACCTGGTTTTACAACAGCAACCCAGCCCTCTGGAGCACCCTTACCGGAACCCATTCGGACTTCTAAAGGTTTAGCTGTATATGGCTTGGATGGGAATATTTTAATCCATACTTTACCGCCACGTTTCATATAACGTGTCATCGCAATACGAGCAGCCTCGATTTGGCGGTTAGTAATCCAAGACGCTTCTAGCGCTTGTAAGCCGAACTCACCGAAATTAACTTCAGTGCCGCCTTTTGCACGACCGCGCATTTTCCCGCGGTGTTCGCGACGATACTTAACGCGTTTTGGCATTAACATGATTATTTTCCTCCTTCCTTTTTATTCTTCTTTGTAGGAAGGACCTCTCCACGATAAATCCATACTTTAACGCCTAATTTACCATAAGTAGTATCAGCTTCAGCTGTACCGTAATCTATGTCAGCACGGAGTGTATGAAGTGGAACTGTTCCCTCACTGTAATATTCTGCACGAGCGATATCTGCACCACCTAAACGCCCAGATACCATTGTTTTGATCCCTTTTGCTCCAGCGCGTAAAGCACGTTGAATAGCTTGCTTTTGCACACGACGGAAGGATACACGGTTTTCTAATTGACGAGCAATATTGTCTGCTACTAATTTAGCGTCTAAATCAGCTCTCTTGATTTCTACGATATTAAGGTGGACACGTTTACCTGTTAACGCATTTAACGCTTTACGAAGTGCTTCTACTTCTGATCCACCTTTACCAATAACCATTCCTGGTTTTGCAGTGTGAACTGAAATATTTACACGATTAGCCGCGCGTTCAATTTCCACTTTTGATACAGCAGAGTCACTTAATCTTTTAGTAATGTATTCACGAACCTTAAGGTCTTCATGCAACAAGTCTGCATAGTCCTTATCAGCATACCACTTTGATTCCCAATCACGGATGACTCCTATACGCAAACCGACTGGATTTACTTTTTGTCCCACTGATTATCCCTCCTTCTTTTCTGATACCACTACAGTAATGTGGCTCGTACGTTTATTAATTTGACTAGCACGTCCCATTGCACGAGGGCGAAAACGTTTCATAGTCGGGCCTTCGTTCACATACGCTTCTTCAACAACTAAATTATTAACATCCATCTCATAGTTGTGTTCTGCGTTTGCAACAGCTGATTTTAATACTTTTTCTACTATTGGAGAAGCCGCTTTGTTTGTTAAGCGTAAAACTGCTAATGCTTCACCAATTTGCTTTCCTCGAATTAAGTCCGCTACTAAGCGAGCTTTACGAGGCGCAATTCGAACTGTTCTTGCAACAGCTTTTGCTTGCATTTAGGATGCCTCCTCTCTTAACGTCTTGTTTTCTTGTCATCACTAGCGTGACCTTTATACGTACGAGTTGGTGCAAACTCTCCAAGCTTGTGACCAACCATGTCTTCACTTATATATACAGGCACATGTTTTCGACCATCATAAACTGCAATTGTATGACCAATGAATTGAGGGAAAATCGTTGAACGACGAGACCATGTTTTAACCACACGCTTACCATCGGTTTCATTTAAGCTCTCAATTTTTTTCATTAAATGATCATCTACAAAAGGTCCTTTTTTTAAGCTGCGTCCCATATGTGAACCTCCCTTCGCGATTGGCATACGGTTCCTGTGAACCGTAGCACAACCCCGTTATTTTTTACGACGACGCACGATAAATTTATCTGACTTCTTATTTTTCTTGCGCGTTTTATAACCGAGTGTTGGTTTACCCCAAGGTGTCATTGGTGACTTACGTCCGATAGGAGCTCTACCTTCACCACCACCATGTGGGTGATCAACCGGGTTCATTACAGATCCACGTACAGTTGGGCGTTTACCTAACCAACGAGAACGACCTGCTTTACCGATATTAATAAGTTCGTGTTGCTCATTACCAACTTGACCAATAGAAGCACGGCAAGCAGCTAAAACCATACGAACTTCACCTGAAGTTAAACGTACTAAAACGTATTTTCCTTCTTTACCAAGAACTTGAGCAGATGTTCCAGCAGAACGTACCAATTGTCCACCTCTACCTGGTTTAAGTTCAATGTTATGAATAACTGTACCAACAGGAATATTAACTAAAGGTAATGCATTACCCACTTTAATATCCGCTTCTGGGCCAGACATGATTTCCATGCCCACTTCTAAATTTTTCGGAGCTAGAATATAACGTTTTTCACCATCAACATAGTTAATTAACGCAATATTAGCTGATCTATTTGGATCATATTCGATTGTAGCAACGCGTCCTGGTATACCATCTTTGTCGCGTTTAAAATCAATGATGCGGTATTGACGCTTATGACCGCCACCTTGATGACGTACTGTTAATCTACCTTGGTTGTTACGTCCACCCTTTTTATTCAAAGGAGCCAATAACGACTTCTCGGGAGTATCAGTAGTGATTTCTGCAAAATCAGATACCGACATACCACGACGACCGTTTGAGGTAGGTTTATACTTTTTAATCGCCATCTCTATTTCCCTCCTTCACTAGTAAACTTATACTTCAAAAAGTTCGATTTCTTTGCTATCAGCAGTTAACTTCACGATTGCTTTTCTGCGACGATTAGTATAACCACTATGACGACCCATACGCTTGAACTTACCTTTGTAGTTCATGATGTTTACTTTTTCTACTTTCACATCAAAAATTGCCTCAACAGCATCCTTGACTTCAGTTTTATTAGCTTTCACATCAACGTCAAACGTATATTTTTTCTCTTCCAATAAATCTGTAGAACGTTCTGTAATAACGGGGCGCTTAATAATATCACGAGGTTCTTTCATTACGCAAGCACCTCCTCTACTTTTTCCACCGCATCTTTAGTGATTACAAGTTTATCGTGGTTTAATAAGTCCAGTACGTTCACACCTGTAGCAGATATAACTGTTACTCCAGGAATATTACGCGCTGAAAGAGTCACGAATTCATTTTGATCAGCAGTTACGATTAACGCTTTGCGATCTGCAGAAAGACTGTTTAAAATGTTTACCATTTCTTTTGTTTTAGGAGCTTCAAATGCTAGGCTCTCTAATACAACGATATCATTTTCAAGCACTTTTGTTGATAGTGCTGATTTAAGTGCTAAGCGACGTACCTTCTTAGGTAGCTTATAGCTGTAGCTTCTAGGTGTAGGTCCGAATACTATTCCACCACCACGCCATTGTGGAGAACGAATTGATCCTTGACGAGCACGTCCAGTACCTTTTTGACGCCAAGGTTTACGTCCACCGCCACGTACTTCAGAACGACCTTTTACTTTGTGAGTTCCTTGTCTTAAGGAAGCTCTTTGCATAATAACTGCATCGAATAATACACTCTTGTTAGGCTCAATACCAAATACAGATTCATTAAGCTCTACTTCACCTACTGTAGAACCATTTTGGCTATATAATGTTACTTTAGGCATTGGTATATTCCTCCTTTCTTACAAAAATTACTGTGCCTTAACCGCACTATTAATAGTTACAAGACCTTTTTTTGGTCCTGGGACATTACCTTTAATAAGTAAAATGTTACGTTCAGCATCAATTTTTACAACTTCTAAGTTTTGAACAGTTATACGTTCTCCACCCATACGTCCAGGTAAAAGCTTTCCTTTGAATACACGGTTTGGATCAACAGGTCCCATTGAACCAGGACGGCGGTGATAGCGCGAACCGTGTGACATAGGGCCGCGTGATTGTCCGTGGCGCTTAATTGCACCTTGGAATCCTTTACCCTTTGAAATACCTGTAACATCTACTACATCGCCTTCAGAAAAGACGTCAACTTTGACTTCCTGACCAACTTCATATTCCTCAACGTTCAGCCCGCGGAATTCACGGATGAAGCGCTTAGGCGTAGTATCCGCTTTTGCAACATGTCCTTTAGCTGGTTTGTTAGCAAGCTTTTCACGCTTGTTATCAAAACCAAGTTGTATAGCTTCATAACCATCTGTTGCTTCAGTTTTCTTCTGAAGAACTACGTTAGGTGAAGCCTCAACTACAGTAACTGGTACAAGTACATCTCCAACGAACACTTGTGTCATACCAATCTTTCTACCTAAGATTCCTTTGGTCATTCGTCACACCTCCTGTTATCTAACTTATTATTTATTATAGTTTAATTTCAATATCTACACCTGACGGCAAGTCTAAACGCATTAGTGAATCTACTGTTTTTGGAGTAGGATTTACGATATCAATTAAGCGTTTATGTGTACGCATTTCAAATTGCTCACGAGAATCTTTATACTTATGAACAGCACGAAGAATCGTATAAACAGACTTTTCAGTTGGTAACGGAATCGGACCAGAGACATTTGCACCTGATCGCTTAGCTGTTGCTACGATTTTTTCTGCAGATTGATCAAGAATTCGGTGATCGTAAGCTTTTAATCGAATACGAATTTTTTCTTTTGCCATTATTTTCCCTCCTTTTTCGCCTATTTTATTTAATAGACATTCTCCGTGGAAATTTCCACACACTCGCCATGGCAAAGCGGCCGGGTGTGTCAGCAACCTTCCACATCATCGCAGTCAAAGACCAACATTCACTATTATATAAAAAAATTGCACCTAATGCAATAGCAAATTTTAATCTATCAATTTTTTTAACCCACGACTTAGTATACACGCCTTACAGTCTCTTTTCAATTACTCTAGCACAACATACTGTTAGCAGTTTTTGTTAATGCTCTTTTGGGGGCCTTTTTGTTCTTCAAGTTGCTTGACAAAGTGCCATTCCATAAAAAAACAGGTCTACGTATAAACGCAAACCTGCTTCTTTTCTATTATTACTCAGTGATAGTAGCTACTACTCCAGCACCTACAGTACGTCCACCCTCACGAATAGAGAATTTAGTACCTTCTTCAAGTGCGATAGGAGCGATAAGCTCAACTGTCATTTCAATGTTATCTCCAGGCATAACCATTTCTACGCCTTCTGGAAGATTAACGATACCAGTTACATCAGTTGTACGGAAGTAGAACTGAGGACGGTAGTTTGTGAAGAATGGAGTATGACGTCCACCTTCTTCTTTTGATAATACGTAAACTTCAGCTTTAAATTTTTGGTGTGGAGTAATTGAACCAGGCTTAGCTAAAACTTGCCCACGCTCAATGTCTTCACGTGATACACCACGAAGTAATGCACCAATGTTGTCTCCAGCTTCAGCATAATCAAGAAGCTTACGGAACATTTCTACACCAGTAACTGTAGTTTTGCTTGACTCTTCAGCTAAACCGATGATTTCGATTTCATCACCAACATTTAATTTACCGCGGTCTACACGACCAGTAGCAACTGTACCACGACCAGTGATTGAGAATACATCCTCAACTGGCATCATGAAATCTTTTTCAGTGTCACGCTCTGGAGTTGGGATGTAGTCATCAACTGCAGCCATTAACTCAAGAATTTTTTCTTCGTATGCAGCGTCTCCTTCAAGAGCTTTAAGAGCTGAACCTTGGATAACAGGAATGTCATCACCAGGGAAGTCATACTCAGATAATAAGTCACGTACTTCCATTTCTACTAATTCTAGTAATTCTTCGTCATCTACCATATCACACTTGTTTAAGAAAACAACGATGTAAGGTACACCAACCTGACGAGAAAGAAGGATGTGCTCACGAGTTTGTGGCATTGGACCATCAGAAGCTGAAACAACTAGGATAGCTCCATCCATTTGCGCCGCACCAGTGATCATATTTTTAACATAGTCAGCATGTCCCGGGCAGTCCACGTGTGCATAGTGACGACTGTCAGTTTCGTACTCAACGTGTGCAGTAGAGATTGTGATTCCACGCTCACGCTCTTCCGGCGCTGCATCAATTTGATCATATGCTTGTGCTTCTGCTCCACCTTTTTTAGCTAGAACTGTTGTAATAGCAGCAGTTAAAGTTGTTTTACCGTGGTCAACGTGACCAATTGTACCGATATTCGCATGTGTTTTGGAACGATCGAATTTTTCTTTACCCATTATAATTTATCCTCCTTAATATACATATCATAATTTATATAAGAAAGTAGTTGCTATCTTGAACTACTTTCTTTCTTACATAAGTAGTTATACTTTAATAAATGGAATAAATCAATTATTCACCTTTATTTTTCTTAATAATTTCCTCTGAAATTGCCTTTGGTACTTCTTCGTAGTGATCAAAGTGCATTGAGAATGTACCACGTCCTTGCGTATTAGAACGCAATGCAGTAGCATATCCAAACATTTCAGATAGAGGAACCATCGCACGAACAACCTGTGCGTTACCGCGAGCTTCCATACCTTCAACGCGACCACGACGTGATGTAACGTCACCCATGATATCTCCTAAGTACTCATCAGGCATTACAACTTCAACCTTCATAATAGGTTCAAGGATAACTGGGTTACATTTAGAGATCGCATTTTTCAATGCCATAGATGCTGCGATTTTGAAGGCCATCTCAGATGAGTCAACATCATGATAAGAACCATCTACAAGAGCAGCTTTTACATCAACAAGTGGATATCCAGCAAGTACACCATTGCCCATTGCATCTTCTAATCCAGCTCCAACGGCTGGAATGTATTCACGTGGAACTACACCACCGACAATTTTATTTTCAAACTCAAAGCCTTTACCTTCTTCATTTGGTTCGAACTCGATCCAAACGTGACCGAATTGTCCACGTCCACCTGATTGACGAGCGAATTTCCCTTCAACTTTTGCAGCAGCACGGAAAGTTTCACGATAAGCAACCTGTGGAGCACCTACATTTGCTTCTACCTTGAACTCACGACGCATGCGATCAACGAGAATGTCTAGGTGTAATTCACCCATACCTTCGATAATTACTTGGCCTGTTTCTTGGTCAGTATGTGCTCTAAACGTTGGATCTTCTTCTTGAAGTTTTTGAAGAGCTGTTGTCATTTTATCTTGGTCAGCTTTTGATTTTGGTTCAATCGAAAGTGAAATTACCGGCTCAGGGAATTCCATAGACTCAAGAATAACTTGATTTTTCTCTTCGCTCAACGTATCACCTGTAGTTGTAACTTTTAGTCCAACTGCAGCTGCGATATCACCAGCATAAACTTTTGATATCTCTTCACGTGAGTTTGCGTGCATTTGTAAAATACGACCTACACGTTCACGTTTACCTTTTGTTGAGTTTTGTACATATGAACCCGCGTCTAATGTTCCTGAGTAAACACGGAAGAATGTTAATTTACCAACAAATGGGTCTGTCATAACTTTAAATGCAAGTGCTGAGAATGGCTCATCGTCACTAGAAGGGCGAGTAACTTCTTCGTTAGTATCAGGAAGAGTACCTTTGATAGCCGGAACATCTAATGGTGATGGAAGATAGTCAACAACTGCATCAAGCATTAATTGAACACCTTTGTTTTTGAAAGCTGATCCACAAATTACTGGATAGAACTCAACATTAACTGTTCCTTGACGGATTGCAGCTTTAAGCTCTTCCTTAGTAATTTCTTCGCCACCTAAGTATTTTTCCATTAATTCTTCATCAAGCTCAGCAACCGCTTCAACTAATTTTTCACGGTATTCTTCTGCTTGATCCATATACTCTTCAGGAATCTCACGAACTTCTATATCTGTTCCTAAATCATTCCCGTAAAATACAGCGTTCATTTCAACTAAATCAATAATACCGTGGAATTCATCTTCCGCTCCAATTGGTAGTTGAATTGCAGCTGCATTCGCTTGTAAACGATCGTGAATAGTACTTAGAGAATATAAGAAGTCTGCACCGATTTTGTCCATTTTATTAACGAACACCACTCGGGGAACTCCGTAAGTAGTCGCCTGACGCCAAACTGTTTCAGTTTGAGGCTCAACGCCTGATTGAGCATCAAGAACTGCTACTGCTCCGTCAAGCACACGAAGTGAACGCTCAACTTCAACAGTGAAGTCTACGTGTCCTGGTGTATCAATGATATTAACGCGGTGACCTTCCCACTGTGCAGTTGTCGCAGCAGAAGTAATAGTAATACCACGTTCTTGTTCTTGCTCCATCCAGTCCATTTGAGATGCACCTTCATGAGTTTCACCGATTTTATGAATACGACCAGTGTAATAAAGAACACGCTCAGTTGTTGTTGTTTTACCAGCATCAATATGTGCCATGATACCGATATTTCGAGTCTTTTCTAAGGAGAACTCTCTTGCCATTGGGTCTTTCTCCTTCCATAATAAAGTATCGTGTTATAATTATTAGTTGACCATCAAAGAGTCAATGGAGATCTTATAATGATTCACATTGCTCTTTATTAGGTCGATCAAGTTTATTGGCTTACCAACGGTAATGAGCAAATGCTTTATTCGCTTCAGCCATTTTATGCGTATCTTCACGCTTTTTAACTGCAGCACCTGTATTGTTAGCTGCATCTAAAATTTCGTTAGCTAAGCGCTCTTCCATCGTTCTTTCTCCACGAAGACGTGCATAGTTTACTAACCAACGAAGTCCTAATGTAGTACGACGATCAGGGCGCACCTCAACTGGTACTTGGTAGTTAGATCCACCAACACGGCGAGCTTTAACTTCCAATACTGGCATGATGTTTTTAAGAGCTTGCTCAAATACTTCCATAGCTTCTTTACCAGAACGTTCTTTTACTAATTCAAACGATTTGTAAAGAATATCTTGAGACTTTCCTCTTTTTCCATCAATCATCATTTTATTAATTAAGCGTGTTACTAGCTTTGAATTGTAAATCGGATCTGGTAACACGTCTCTTTTTGCAACGGGTCCTTTACGAGGCATTGATATTCCTCCTTTCAGTCATTGTTCATACTATGTTGTTATTTCTTTGCTGCTTTAGGTCTTTTCGTTCCATATTTAGAACGACTTTGCATGCGGTTATCAACACCAGCAGTATCTAACGCACCACGAACGATGTGATAACGTACCCCTGGTAAGTCTTTTACACGTCCGCCACGGATTAATACAACACTGTGTTCTTGTAGATTGTGTCCAATCCCAGGAATATATGCTGTAACTTCAATTCCATTCGTTAAACGAACACGAGCATATTTACGAAGTGCTGAGTTCGGCTTCTTAGGTGTCATTGTACCTACACGTGTACATACACCACGTTTTTGTGGAGATGAAACGTTAGTTTGTGACTTTTTGAAGCTATTGTACCCTTTATTCAAAGCAGGGGACATTGATTTTTTAACTTTCGTCTCGCGACCTTTGCGTACTAATTGATTAATAGTAGGCATCTTGTTTCCTCCTTCCGTATGTTGCTAAGACCACACATCCAGGTGGTTCATTTTTTTACAAAAACAAAGTTTTTGTAGAAAATAATATTTCCACAAAAACAGTTTTAATAAATAATTGCAACTGTTGCTGCTCCCACTTCAATTCCACAAGCTCTACCTAGCTGTTTCATTGAGTCTACTGTATTAATAGGTACATCGTTTGCTTTAGCAACATGCACAATTTTATTAATTATGCGTTCGTCAGCATCAGCAGCAACGATAACTTCTTTCACAGCTTCCGATTTGAGAGCTTTAACCGTCTGCTTTGTACCTATAATAATCTTTGCTGCCTGTGATACTTTTTCATAAGACAACTTTAATATCCTCCAAAGTAACAGGTTATTTGAAACACCTTTGCTATAATAACATTCTGTTCAATAAATGTCAACAAGAAAAAAACTTGCTTATAGAGGAGGTTACAAACACTCCTCTATAAACTTCAGTCAACAATTACTGCAGCTTCTTCTTCAATGATCGATGGTAATTCTGGTGTGACTTTGCGATACTGTGTCATTCCAGTACCAGCAGGAACCAATTTACCAATAATTACATTTTCTTTCAACCCAAGTAAATCATCACGTTTACCTTTAATAGCTGCATCCGTTAACACACGCGTTGTTTCTTGGAATGAAGCGGCTGATAAGAAAGAATCTGTCTCTAATGATGCTTTCGTAATACCTAATAGTACTGGACGACCAGTTGCAGGTGTTTTACCTTCTAATAGCACTTTTTCATTTGCATCGGTAAATTGGTGAATATCTAGTAACGATCCAGGTAACACATTTGTATCACCAGCATTATGGACACGCACTTTACGAAGCATTTGTCTTACCATTACTTCGATATGTTTATCACCAATCTCAACACCTTGCATACGGTATACGCGTTGAACTTCTTTAAGTAAGTACTCCTGAACAGCAGTCATATCTTTTACTTTCAACAACTCTTTAGGATCGATTGAACCTTCAGTTAGCTCTTGACCACGTTCAATGACCGAACCTTCTGCTACTTTCAATCTTGCGTTATATGGTGCAAGATAATTTCTTGTTTCTACATCATTTCGTATAACAATTTCATGCTGTCTATCACGCGCTTCTTTGATTTCGATGACAGTTCCATCGATTTCAGAAATAATCGCTTGACCTTTCGGATTTCGTGCTTCAAATAATTCTTGAACACGAGGAAGACCTTGGGTAATATCGTCTCCTGCAACCCCACCTGTATGGAATGTACGCATTGTTAACTGTGTTCCTGGTTCTCCTATTGATTGAGCAGCAATAATACCAACAGCTTCCCCAACTTCAACTTCCGATCCAGTAGCTAAATTACGTCCATAACACTTCTTACATACTCCATGACGGGTATTACATGTGAATGCTGAACGGATCCAAACTTCTTCAACACCCGCCTCAACTATTACACGCGCAAGATCTTCATCAATTTGTTCATTCTCTGCAACAAAAACTTCCCCTGTTTGTGGGTGTTTAATTGCTTTACGAGCATATCTCCCAATCAAACGCTCTTCAAGCTTCTCAATTACTTCAGTACCTTCCATTAATGAACGAATAAACAATCCTCTGTCCGTGCCGCAGTCGTCTTCACGTACAATAACATCCTGGGCAACATCAACTAGACGACGAGTTAAGTAACCAGAGTCAGCTGTTTTTAACGCTGTATCTGCTAAACCTTTACGAGCACCGTGTGTAGAAATAAAGTACTCTTGTACATTCAGCCCTTCACGGAAACTTGATTTAATCGGTAATTCAATAATTCTACCAGCTGGGTTGGCCATGAGTCCGCGCATCCCTGCAAGCTGAGTAAAGTTAGATGCGTTACCACGAGCACCTGAATCACTCATCATAAAGATTGGGTTACGCTTATTTAATGACGCCATTAATTTCCCTTGAATAACATCCTTAGCTGAGCTCCATATAGAAATCACTCGATCAAAACGCTCATCATCTGTAATAAGTCCACGCCTGAATTGCTTTATGACAGTATCTACTTTGTTCTGAGCTTGATTTAATATTTCTTGTTTTTCAGGTAACACGACAATGTCTGATACACCTACTGTAATACCAGCTTTTGTAGAATACTTAAAGCCTAAATCTTTCATGCGGTCAAGCATTTTAGACGTTTCAGTGATCTTGAATCGTTTAAACACTTCAGCAATGACATTACCTAGAATTTTCTTCTTGAACGGATCAATAATTGGGCGCTTTTTAATTTCTTCCTTTACATCAACCGTCTTCTCAATAAAATACTTCTCTGGTGTTTTTTCTTCTAAGTTAGACTTCGTTGGCTCATTAATGTAAGGAAATGACTTAGGTAAAATTTCATTGAAGACTAACTTACCTACTGTTGTTATAAGTAATTGATTATTTTGTTCTTCCGTGAAGTTTGGATTATTTAATGCACCTGCATTTACAGCTACTCTCGTATGAAGATGAGCATAGCCATTTTGATACGCTAGGAGTGCTTCATCAGTGTCATTAAATATCATTCCTTCCCCAACGGCTCCTTCTCGTTCCATCGTTAAATAATAGTTACCTAAAACCATATCCTGCGATGGTGTAACAACTGGTTTTCCGTCCTTAGGATTTAAGATATTTTGAGCTGCTAGCATAAGTAGACGTGCTTCAGCTTGTGCTTCTGATGATAGAGGTACGTGAACTGCCATTTGGTCACCGTCAAAGTCAGCATTATATGCTGTACAAACTAACGGGTGGAGGCGAATTGCTCGGCCTTCTACCAAAGTAGGTTCAAATGCTTGAATACCTAATCTATGCAATGTTGGTGCTCGATTTAGTAAAACTGGATGTTCTTTAATAACTGATTCTAATACATCCCAAATTTCTGGCTGTAAACGTTCAATTTTACGTTTTGCACTTTTAATATTATGAGCAAGACCTTTTTCTACTAGCTCTTTCATAACAAATGGCTTGAACAGTTCAATTGCCATCTCTTTCGGTAATCCACACTGATACATTTTCAAATTAGGTCCAACTACGATTACAGAACGACCTGAATAATCGACACGTTTACCTAGTAGGTTTTGACGGAAACGTCCCTGCTTCCCTTTTAACATGTGCGATAATGATTTAAGAGGTCTATTCCCTGGCCCTGTTACCGGTCTTCCGCGTCTACCATTATCTATAAGTGCGTCAACAGCTTCTTGAAGCATACGCTTCTCGTTTTGTACGATAATGCTCGGTGCACCAAGATCTAATAAACGCTTCAAGCGATTATTTCTATTAATTACACGACGATATAAATCGTTTAAGTCTGATGTAGCAAACCTTCCACCATCAAGCTGTACCATCGGGCGAAGTTCAGGTGGGATAACTGGTAAGACATCCAAAATCATCCACGACGGATGATTACCAGAGTTTCTAAAAGCCTCAAGCACTTCAAGTCGTTTAATTGCACGAGTACGACGCTGACCCTGTGCTGTTTTTAATTCCTCTTTTAGACTGTCTACTTCTTTTTCTAAATTAATATCCTGAAGAAGCTTTTTAATCGCTTCTGCTCCCATTGAAGCCTGGAATGTTTGCCCATATTTCTCTCGATACACACGAAACTCTTTCTCAGAGAGCAACTGTTTCTTGTCTAACGGCGTATCTCCTGATTCAGTTACTACGTAAGACGCAAAATATATTACCTCTTCTAGAGCACGAGGAGACATATCTAATACAAGTCCCATACGACTTGGAATACCCTTAAAATACCAAATATGCGTTACCGGTGCAGCGAGTTCAATATGCCCCATGCGTTCACGACGAACTTTAGCACGCGTGACTTCTACTCCACATCGGTCACAAACTACTCCTTTATAACGAACACGTTTATATTTTCCACAATGACATTCCCAATCTTTTGTAGGACCAAATATGCGTTCACAAAATAAACCGTCCTTCTCTGGTTTAAGAGTACGATAGTTTATCGTTTCAGGTTTTTTTACTTCACCGAATGACCAAGAGCGAATCTTATCTGGTGAAGCGAGTCCAATTTTCATATATTCAAAGTTATTTACGTCTATCAAGGGGCCTACCTCCCTTTTAGTCTCAGGTTTTCCCTTTACACCCAAACTCAATTATACCTAAATGCTCAAAAAGCTAGTGAAGAACAACTGTTAAACTAACACAAGATGTTTTCGCCGTCCTTTTTTGAACACGTACTAATATAGAATTTCAAAGGGGATTTCCCCTTTGAAAAAAGTGTAGCTTTTTACTATCTCTTACTCTTTCACCACTGCATCTGCCTCTTGTTCTACAGGAGCTTCTTCATCTATAGATACACTAGCATTTTGTTGATCATCATCATCTTCAGTATCACGCATTTCTATTTCTTGTTCATCACTAGAGAGCATTTTAACGTCCATACCTAAACTTTGTAGCTCTTTAATTAATACTTTAAATGACTCTGGAACACCAGGCTCAGGTACATTCTCACCTTTTACAATAGATTCATACGTTTTCACACGACCTACTACATCATCTGACTTAACAGTTAGAATCTCTTGTAGTGTATATGCAGCACCGTATGCTTCAAGTGCCCAAACCTCCATTTCACCAAACCTCTGACCACCGAATTGAGCTTTACCACCCAAAGGTTGCTGAGTTACTAGTGAATATGGACCCGTTGAACGAGCGTGTAGCTTATCATCAACCATATGCGCTAGTTTAATCATATACATAACACCGACTGATACACGATTGTCAAACGGCTCTCCTGTACGTCCATCATACAAGACCGTTTTCGCATCACGAGCCATACCTGCCTCTTGTAATGTATCCCATACGTCTTCCTCACGAGCACCATCAAATACCGCAGAAGCAACATGTATACCGAGTTTTCTAGCAGCCATTCCAAGATGTAATTCTAATACCTGACCGATGTTCATCCGGGATGGAACCCCTAATGGGTTTAACATTATATCAATCGGCGTACCGTCTGGTAAATATGGCATATCTTCTTCAGGTAAGATTCTTGAAATTACACCTTTATTTCCGTGACGTCCTGCCATTTTGTCACCTTCAGAAATCTTACGTTTTTGAACAATATATACTCGAACAAGCTGATTAACTCCAGGTGGTAATTCATCGCCATCTTCGCGATTAAACACCTTTACATCAAGGATGATTCCTTCGCCTCCATGAGGAACTCGAAGTGAAGTATCACGAACTTCACGAGCTTTTTCTCCGAAAATCGCATGGAGTAAACGTTCCTCAGCAGTAAGCTCCGTTACACCTTTAGGTGTTACTTTACCTACTAGCAGATCTCCATCCTTCACTTCAGCACCGATGCGAATAATACCGCGTTCATCTAAATTACGAAGTGCATCTTCACCAACATTAGGAATATCACGAGTGATTTCTTCAGGACCAAGCTTTGTATCACGTGACTCTGATTCGTATTCTTCGATATGGATTGAAGTATAGACATCATCTTTCACTAGTCGTTCACTCATGATGATCGCATCTTCATAGTTATAGCCGTCCCAAGTCATAAATCCAACAAGTACATTTCGACCTAGCGCTAATTCTCCTAACTCCATCGAAGGTCCATCAGCAAGGATTTCTCCCTTTTTCACTTCATTTCCAACAGCGACAATTGGACGTTGGTTGTAGCATGTACCTTGGTTAGAACGAATAAATTTTAGTAAACGATATTTATCAAGGTTACCTTTGACCTTTTGGCCGTCTACTTCTTCATACCTTCTTACCCAAACCTCTTTTGCTTCAACACGCTCTACTATTCCAGGATGTTTACAAATCACAGCTGCCCCTGAGTCCTTACCAGATACGTACTCCATACCTGTACCTACCCTTGGTGCCTCAGGCTGCATCAACGGTACTGCTTGACGTTGCATGTTCGCTCCCATCAGTGCACGGTTAGAGTCATCGTTTTCTAAGAACGGTATACAAGCTGTTGCAGCAGAAACTACTTGTTTAGGAGATACATCCATATAGTCAGCACGTTCACTTTTAACAACGATATTTTCACCACGGAAACGGGCAAATACATCATCGTCTACGAAAGTTCCGTCTTCTGTTAACCTAGAATTAGCCTGTGCAACTACATAGTTATCTTCTTCGTCTGCAGTTAGGTAATCTATTTTGCTAGACACTTTACCAGTTTCAGGATCAACTTTTCGATATGGTGTTTCTATAAAACCAAATCGATTTACCTTTGCAAAAGATGATAATGAGTTGATCAGCCCGATGTTCGGACCCTCTGGTGTTTCAATAGGACACATCCGTCCGTAATGTGAGTAATGTACATCTCGGACCTCAAACCCAGCACGTTCACGGGTCAGACCACCTGGTCCAAGCGCCGATAATCTACGTTTATGAGTTAATTCAGCTAATGGATTTGTTTGATCCATAAACTGTGAAAGCTGAGAGCTTCCAAAAAATTCTTTTATAGATGCAATAACAGGCCTTATATTAATAAGTTGTTGTGGCGTGATCGTATTCGTATCTTGTATAGACATTCTTTCACGCACAACACGTTCCATTCTTGATAGCCCAATACGGAATTGATTTTGGAGTAATTCTCCAACCGATCGAAGGCGACGATTACCTAAATGGTCAATATCATCCGTATCTCCTACTTGATGTAATAGATTAAAGAAGTAACTAATAGAAGCAATAATGTCAGCTTGAGTAATATTCTTAACAGACTCCTCAATATAAGCATTGCCGATCACATTAATTACTTGCTCACCATCTGCATCACTTGGTGCATAAATTTTAATAGACTGAAGTAATATCTCTTCTTCTATTACTCCACCTACTGTATGGAAGCTTTTAAACCCAGCTCCATCGATTAGTTGAGGAAGTATACGATCTAGTGTCCTACGATCTAACAAAGTTCCTTTTTCAGCAATGATTTCACCAGTTTCAGAATCAACAAGTGTTTCAGCTAAACGTTGATTAAATAATCTATTTTTTAGATGCAACTTCTTGTTAATTTTATAGCGTCCTACACTAGCTAGATCATAGCGCTTTGGATCGAAGAAACGAGACTCTAGTAGGCTTTTTGCATTTTCTACTGTAGGTGGTTCACCTGGTCGTAGACGTTCATATATTTCTAGTAATGCTTTTTCAGTACTTTCGGTGTTGTCTTTTTCAAGGGTGTTGCGGATATATTCGTTATCACCAATTAAATCGATGATTTCTTGATCAGACCCAAACCCTAACGAACGCAAAAGAACCGTAACCGGTAACTTCCGAGTACGATCGATACGCACGTATACTACGTCCTTCGCATCAGTTTCATATTCTAACCATGCTCCTCGGTTTGGAATTACAGTTGCTGTAAAACCCTTTTTACCGTTTTTATCAACTTTGCCACTGTAATAAACACTAGGTGAGCGTACAAGCTGAGAAACGATTACTCGCTCAGCACCGTTAATAACAAACGTACCTGTTTCTGTCATTAACGGGAAATCTCCCATAAATACATCCTGGTCCTTCACTTCACCTGTTTCTTTATTCACTAAGCGTACTTTTACGCGCAGTGGAGCAGAATATGTAACATCGCGTTCCTTCGATTCTGCTACAGGGTACTTAGGCTCACCCAAGCTATAATCAATAAACTCAAGTGAAAGGTTACCTGTAAAATCTTCAATCGGAGAAATATCTCTAAACATTTCTCTAAGACCCTCATCAAGAAACCACTGATATGAAGAGGTTTGAATTTCAATAAGATTTGGCAATTCTAATACTTCACTAATACGAGCGTAACTTCTTCGTTGGCGGTGTCGTCCAAACTGAACTACTTGACCTGTCAACTGATTCACCCCTCAAATCAAGCGTTTTATTATTACTGCATATATATTTGTCTTACGAACTGAAAAATCATCAGTCATAAGGCAAAAAATAAAAGGGTTTCTTTTTAGAAAACCACATTTTACTCACGAACTATTGATTTTTTTAGTTTTTCCATTCAAACTAAACAATATACAACTGATATGATAATTTTTTCAATTATATTAGAAAAAATACATATTTGGCATTTTATAATGTTAACACAACAAAAAATAACCGTCAACTTTTTTTTGCTTTTATGATATAATAGCCTTTTTTCTTAATAACAATCTCTACTTCACTGAAGATTGTTTTAAGCTTTTCAACTGCTGAGGGAGCTCCTTGCTTTTTCTGAATAACAACCCATAGTTCACCACCATCATCTAAATAATCGATACTTTTTTCTAAAATCGTATGAACTACTTTTTTCCCTGCTCGAATAGGTGGATTTGATAATATCGCAGAAAAACACCGTTGACTTACACCCTCAAACAAATCACTTTTATAAATAGTTACATTTGTAACACCATTCAATTGCTTATTTTTCTGAGCTAACTCAAGTGCTCGTTCATTAACATCAACCATTTCCACTTGTTGTTTGTGAAATGCTTTTGCAATCGAAAGACCAATCGGCCCGTAACCACAGCCAATATCAAGTATAGAACCATCTGCTTTAGAAGGCTCAAAATGTTGTATTAATAATTTAGAACCGAAGTCAACTTCACTTTTCGAGAATACACCATTATCTGTAATAAAAGAAAACATAAAGCCTTTTAATTCATAACTCCAAGTTTGCGGATTGCTATTCACTTTAGGCTTATCTGTAAAATAATGATCCCCCAAAAAACGACCCCCTGTCCTTCTTAAGATTTTGCATTAACTTCTTTCGCATGAATTGTCGTTTCACACCCTTAGAAATTAACCATTCGCAGCATCTTATCTTAAAGTTTCATTCTTAATTATTGTTGCTTTTCGTCAAAAGAGCTAAAAACTAAGATAACTAACGTTCGTGGCATCTTTTCTCCTCTAAAGCCATCAGATACTCAAATACATGTTAAAAACAACAACAGCATATTTAATATTATGAGTCTTAAAAAAAGCTCGCTAATATTATTAGCGAGCTTTTTTATTATTCAACAAAATTACTTAACTTCTACGCCAGCTCCAACTTCTTCAAGCTTCGCTTTAAGTTCTTCAGCTTCGTCTTTAGAAACGCCTTCTTTAAGTGTTTTTGGAGTGTTATCAACTAATTCTTTAGCTTCTTTTAAGCCAAGACCAGTGATTTCACGAACAGCTTTGATAACTTTAATTTTTTGTGAACCAGCACTTGTTAGTTCTACATCAAATTCAGTTTTTTCAGCAGCAGCGTCTCCACCAGCAGCTCCACCTACTACAGCTACAGGAGCAGCAGCAGTTACACCAAATTCTTCTTCAATAGCTTTTACTAAGTCGTTTAATTCTAAAACAGTCATTTCCTTAACTGCTTCAATGATTTGTTCTTTAGTCATTATAATTTCCTCCTTGAAAAGTTGTAATTTTTTATACGAATATTATTTGTTTACTTAAATTATGCGCCTTGTTCTTCTTTTTGATCTGCAACAGCTTTTGTTGCAAGAGCAAGATTGCGAATAGGTGCTTGAAGAACGCTAAGCAACATAGATAATAATCCTTCGCGTGATGGAAGTTCTGCAAGAGCTTTAACGTCTTCTACTGATGCGATATTACCTTCAATCACACCTGCTTTAATCTCAAGTGCTTCATGGTCTTTCGCAAAGTTGTTAAGAATTTTCGCAGGAGCTACTACATCTTCAACACCAAAAGCAATTGCATTTGGTCCAGTTAAATGTTCGTTCAACCCCTCTAAACCAGCTTCTTCTGTTGCACGACGTGTTAAAGTATTTTTATACACTTTAAATTCAACACCTGCTTCACGAAGTTGCTTACGAAGTTCTGTTACTTCTGCAACAGTTAAACCACGATAGTCTACTACTACCGTTGATTTACTACCACGAAGTTTATCAGCAATTTCCGTTACGATCTGCTGTTTTTGTTCAACTGCGTTACTCATCCCTACACCTCCTATGATTTTTCTCTGGTTACTTATACCGCTTGGTGTATGCCGAAATTTATCTTTCTCTTTCAGCAAAAAACCTCCACATCTATAAGACACGGAGGTTTGATATACAATAATTAACATTCTGTTATTACACTGTATATTTACAAAACACCTCGGTGGGAAATTAAGCTCATTATGAGCACCTACTGTCTACGGTATAAATTATATTCTATTTAAACAACAAGGATGATTATATAGAATCATAACCTGTTTGTCAAATTATTTTTTAATTAGTTTGCATCAGTTACTGTTGAAGGGTCAATTTTAATTCCAGGTCCCATCGTTGAAGTTACTGATACATTTTTCATGTACGTACCTTTCGCTGCTGCAGGCTTCACTTTTACCATCGTGTCATAAATTGTAGTAAAGTTTTCTTCTAGCTTTCCTTCTTCAAAGGAAACTTTACCAATTGGCACATGAATGTTACCTTGCTTATCTACACGGTACTCTACTTTACCAGCTTTAATTTCATTAATAGCTTTCGCAACATCAAATGTTACAGTACCTGTTTTAGGGTTAGGCATTAAACCTTTAGGACCTAATACTCGACCTAATTTACCTACTTCACCCATCATATCTGGAGTTGCAACGATCACATCAAAATCAAACCAACCTTGATTGATTTTATTAATGTAGTCGCTATCACCAACAAAATCAGCACCCGCTGCTTCTGCTTCTTTCGCTTTTTCACCCTTTGCAAAAACTAACACACGTTGTACTTTACCAGTACCATGTGGTAGTACGACAGCACCACGGATTTGTTGATCTGCTTTCTTAGGGTCAACTCCTAAACGGAAAGCAACTTCAACCGTTGCATCAAATTTTGTTGTGTTTGTCTTCTTAACTAGTTCAATCGCTTCTCCAACTGGGTAAGCTTTTGTACGGTCTACTAATTTAGCAGCCTCTACGTACTTTTTACCTCTTTTAGCCATTGTATTTCCTCCTTATTTGTGGTTTTAACGGAACAACCTCCCACGAATAAAGGTTGCGAATGAGAATGCACTCATAGCCGCAACCTCCCAACACCTATATATGCACGCGATTAATCTTCAATAACAATCCCCATACTGCGGGCTGTACCTTCAACCATTCGCATTGCTGATTCAACATTTGCTGCATTTAAATCAGGCATTTTTGTTTCAGCAATTTCGCGTACTTTGTCACGTTTTACAGTCGCTACTTTATTACGGTTTGGTTCACCTGAACCAGACTCAATTCCAGCAGCTTTTTTAAGTAATACTGCTGCAGGTGGAGTTTTTGTAATAAAAGTAAATGAACGGTCTTCAAAAACTGTAATTTCAACCGGTATAATTAAACCAGCTTGATCAGCTGTACGAGCATTAAATTCCTTACAGAATCCCATGATATTTACACCTGCTTGCCCTAAGGCTGGTCCAACCGGTGGTGCCGGATTTGCTTTACCAGCAGGAATTTGTAACTTAACAACTTTTATTGCTTTTTTAGCCACGAGACACACCTCCTTAAAGTCCGTGATGTGGTAATAGGGTATTCCCTCCCACTCATCGTAAACCTTTATTATCTATTCGAGGATGTCCAAATCGTCTGAGAGAAGGAACCGTCAAGAGACTTAAGAAAGCTTGCTTTACCACTTCTCATGTACGATGCATATGTACATGAAATTTGGTAGTATAGCCCACTAGTACTTCTTCATCCTTTTTTGAACACTCACTATAATAAAGATATTTATCATCTAGCCCCATACTTTTTGAGACATACTGACTTTGAAATATTACCACTTTTTTTGTGTCATTTCAAGTTTAATTGGTTATATTTTTTCTATTTGATCAAAGTCTAGCTCAACTGGCGTTTCACGTCCAAACATATTTACAAGGACTTTAACTTTACTCTTATCAACATCAAGCTCTTCAATTTTACCTGTAAAGTTAGCAAAAGGACCATCCTTCACTTTTACCGTTTCACTAAGTTCAAAATCAACCTCAACAACTTTTTCTTCCATACCCATTCTTTTTAACACATGAGTAATTTCATCTGGCAACAACGGAGTTGGTTTTGATCCAGAACCTGATGATCCGACAAAACCTGTTACTCCAGGTGTGTTTCGTACAACATACCAAGAGTCATCTGTCATTATGATTTCTACTAGCACATATCCCGGGAATACTTTTTTCTTAACGACTTTCTTTTTTCCGTTCTTCACATCTGTTTCTTCTTCTTCAGGAACTACAACTCTAAATATTTTATCTTGCATTCCCATTGATTCAACACGTTTTTCTAAATTTGCTTTTACCTTGTTTTCATAACCTGAATACGTATGAACAACATACCAATTCTTTTCCATTTGATAGGACTTATTATGTCCTTCCCTCCCCAACAATAAAATAGACCTGAAAGCGCAAACAGCACACTCACCGGTGACAAGCATATGGCGAACCATCAATACGGTTGCTTTTTATCCATAATGACGGATTGGCTTATAACCTCGAGATGATGGCTGCTGAAGCTAGTCATTCAGCAAAGTTCAAACGTCTCATTCATCCCACACAAGCACTGGAGCCACCTAACTTGAAGGCGCTTTTTTGCCTTCTAGTAAAAAGGTATAGTGACCTCGAGGAGATGATTAGTTTCCCTACACTTAAGAGACCATTAACATTTCGTCAACTTTCATAAAGGCACATTCAGACGTCAAACATTCATCAGTGGGTTATAACCTTAATTAACTCCGTCCTCTTGTTAAAACGCCTACCCAAAATACATTTATTCCCAAATCAAAAAACCCGTTACCGGGCTTTTCATCAACTTTATCAATCATTATACCATGACAATGCAATTGTTATTCAACTACTAATTCAATTAAAAAAGAAATAATTTGGTCTGTTAAAGCAAAAAACAACACAAAAAATACTACAGTTGATAGTACTGTAATAGTATAGCGAGTCAATTCCTTTCGTTTAGGCCAACTTACTTTTTTCATTTCACGTACAACATCACGCAAAAATGTTGTTAAACGTTTCATATACGTAACCTCCAGCGCCGGTTTTTATATAATCTAGGTTGAAAAATTATTTTGCTTCTTGATGGGTTGTATGTGTATTACAAGTTTTACAAAACTTATTTATTTCAAGTCTTTTCTCTGTTTTTGCATCAGTTTTCATAGTTATATAGTTTCGACTTCCACACTCACTGCATGCAAGGACTATTTTTTTACTCATGATAAACACCTACCATAGACATACATGTCCTTAAAAGATTATCATACCATTCTTTTCTATGTCAACAACTGTTAAGAAATGGAGGAAAGCTACAAACTTATCTCTCTCAGCTCTAAGTAACGCTCAAGCTTTCTTTTTACTCTTTGTAGTGCATTATCAATAGATTTCACATGACGATTTAGATCTTCGGAAATTTCCTGATAAGACCTTCCATCTAGATAAAGAACTAATACCTTTCTTTCTAAATCACTTAATAACTCTGACATTTTCACTTCAATATCATCATATTCTTCTTGATTTATAATGAGTTCTTCTGGATTCATTACCTTCGTACCAGAAATTACATCCATTAGTGTTCGATCCGATTCCTCGTCATAAATAGGCTTGTCCAGTGATACATAGGAATTTAACGGAATGTGTTTTTGTCTAGTAGCAGTTTTAATAGCAGTAATAATTTGTCTCGTAATACATAATTCCGCAAAAGCCTTAAATGATGTAAGCTTGTCCTCTTTAAAATCACGTATTGCTTTATATAAGCCTATCATACCCTCTTGAACAATATCTTCTCGATCTGCTCCAATTAAGAAATACGATCTCGCTTTTGCACGGACAAAGTTTTTATACTTATTGATCAAATAATCAAGCGCTTCACTATTGCCGCTGTGAACTAATTCTACAATATGTTCATCCTCATACTGCTCATATATTCCCCTTGTCTTCCCTTTGAAGTTCGAAACCACACAGATCCCTCCGACCGTTATATAGAAATATTATACAGCACGATTTTTTTCAACGTCAACTACTCATCGTTGTCCACGTCTCCATTTTTCGAAAATTTCTGCAACTTCTTCACTAAGATGTATTTTAGACTTTGGCTTTTTTTGTTGTGTTACTTTGACCTTCTTCTCAATTCGCTGTTTAATTGCGGTCATTTCATTGTATAGTTCTCGTGCGGATTTCCTCAATGCGCCCTGTCCAAAAATCGTCCATTGTTCCATATAATCTGATGTTGCAACATGAACTTGCGTTTGAATATTCTTAAGTTCTTTCACGAGCTTCTCTATACGTTCATCTGCAGTTTCATTCTCACGTGTGAATATGATCTCTACTTTGTGGTTTTTTAATTTCTTTTCAATGCCTTTAACGAGATGAGCATCAAAAACAATGATTACTCTATAGCCAGTATAAGCTTGATATTCAGCCATCTGATTGATTAAGTTATCACGAGCTGAGTTAAAATCTTTATCCCTTAAAGGTCTTAAGCTTGGCCATGCCCCTATAATGTTGTATCCATCAACAATCAGGATATCCATAAAGGCTAGTCCCCTAACGGGATTCGTTTACGGTAAACCTCATACATTAGTAAGCCAGCAGCAACCGATGCATTTAAAGATGTTACCTTCCCACGCATAGGAAGATTAATGAGAAAATCACATTTTTCTTTAATAAGTCTTCCGATCCCTTTTCCTTCACTCCCAATGACAAGTCCTAAAGGCATATTTCCGTCAATGCTCCTGTAGTCATCTTGACCATTTGCATCTGTACCAATAATCCATATGCCATTTTCTTTGAGCTCTTCTATTGTGCGAGACAAATTTGTCACCTTGGCTACTGGAATATACTCTATCGCTCCGGTTGAAGCTTTAGCAACAGTTGCAGTTAATCCTACCGCTCTTCTCTTAGGAATAATAATGCCATGAGCACCAACTGCATCTGCAGTTCGCATGATAGAACCGAGGTTATGTGGATCCTCAATTTCATCGAGTAAGATAAAAAAGGGCATTTCTCCTTTTTCCTCTGCTTTACGATATAGATCATCTAGGCTTGCGTATTCGTATGCAGCCACTTGAGCAATAACACCTTGATGATTGCCATCGTTCATTTGATCTATCTTTTTCTTTGGAACAAATGAAACCGGTACTTGCTTATCCTTTGCAAGCTGAGCAACCTGTTGCATTTGCCCTCGTTGTGATCCTTCAGCAATCCAAATCTTATTAATTTCCCGCTTTGATTTTAACGCTTCTAACACAGGATTTTTGCCAATAATATATTCCTGATTCATCATTTACCTCCTTTCTTTTGTTTCTCAATAAATTGAAATGATTCACTTACAAGCTCTTCAAACCTATCTTCATTTCCCATTAAATAATGATATCCTAATAAAGCTTCAAACGCTGTGCTATATCGATAAGTTTGTACATCTGTATTTTTTGGAATGGTACCTGATTTTGCATTACGCCCTCTTTTTACAATTGTTTGCTCTTCAATACTAAGCATATCATTTTGGAGAAAGAAGTGAATAACATTTGCTTGCGCTTTCGCTGACACATATGCTTTAGCAATATTGTGTAATTGATTAGGTCTAATATTACCTTTTAGTAATAGATGATGCCGCACATGACTTTCGTATACAGCATCACCCATATATGCTAAAGCTAGACTGTTTAACTGTTTCACATCAATAATATTAGGTGAATGTAACATTTTCTTTACCCTCTTCTCCATCTTGTACCTTGAGCTGTGTCTTCAAGAATAATATTTCGCTCTTTTAACTCATCTCGAATTTGATCAGATAATGCAAAGTCCCTATTCTTTCTAGCATCTATTCTTTGTTGAATCAGCTCTTCTATTTCATCATCAAGTAGCTCATTATTTTCTAATGTGAGTCCAAGAACGTTAAAGGTTTCTTCAAAGAGCAATATAAATTGTTGAATAACTTGATTGGAAGTGTTTTTTTCCATTAAATAAAGATTTGCTGTCTTAGAAAGGTCGAATAATACTGTAATTGCATTCGCAGTATTAAAATCATCATCCATCTCTTCAATAAATTTCTCTTTGTATTGACTAATATTTTGAATCCATTCATCATCATTAGTAGTTAAATTAGCACTGCTATTCATCCGATGTTTTAAATTCGTATATGCTGTACGTAATCTCTCTAGGCTACTTTTGGCACTCTGAAGTAATTCAATATTATAATTTATTGGATTACGGTAATGTACAGATAGCATAAAAAAGCGCAACACTTGTGGGTCATGCTCTTTAATAATGTCATGAACCAAAACAAAGTTCCCTAATGATTTCGACATCTTTTCGTTATCTATATTGATATATCCATTATGCATCCAATAGTTAGCAAGCTGTTTTCCTGTTAAAGCTTCTGATTGTGCTATCTCATTCTCATGATGTGGGAAAATTAAGTCTTGCCCTCCTGCATGAATATCTATTGTATCTCCTAAATATTCCCGTACCATTGCAGAGCATTCGATATGCCAACCAGGTCTACCTAAGCCCCATGGGCTTTCCCAGGAAATCTCTCCTTCCTTGGCTGCTTTCCAAAGAACAAAATCTATTGAATCGTTTTTCTTCTCATCAACTTCAATTCGAGCACCTACTCGGAGTTCGTCTATTGATTGATGAGATAATTTTCCGTACCCATCGAATTCACGTGTTTTATAATAAACATCTCCACCTGATTCATAAGCATAACCTTTGTTAATCAATGCTTGAATAAAGTCAATAATAATATCCATCGTTTCTGTGACTCGTGGATGAGCATCGGCTTTTTTGCACCCTAACGCGGAAACGTCTTCGAAATATGCTTGAATAAACCTTTCAGAGACAGTAGGTACGTCCTCACCTAACTCGTTAGCAGCTTTTATAATCTTGTCATCAACATCAGTAAAGTTGGAAATATATTTCACATCATACCCGCGATATTCAAAATATCTCCGAACTGTATCATATATAATATCAGGTCGTGCATTTCCAATATGGATATAGTTATATACTGTTGGTCCGCACTTATACATTGTAACCTTATTTTCCTCAATAGGAATGAATAATTCCTTTGCTCTAGTAAGTGTATTATAAATTTGAATTGGCATGTTCTGTTTTCCTCTCTTTCATTTCTGCTAGTTCATTTCGTAATTCATTCATTTCTAATTCAATTTCTCTTATACGATCAGCAATCGGGTCTGGTAAATCTCGATGATTAAAGTCTTTCTTTACACGCACACCATTTTTTATAACTATCCTTCCCGGTATGCCAACAGCTGTAGAATTGTCAGGAACGTCATGTAAGACAACAGAGCCTCCCCCAATCTTTGAATTCTCTCCAATAGTAATTGATCCTAGTACTTTTGCTCCTGCCGCGATAAGTGCATTATCCTTAATAGTCGGATGCCTCTTACCCTTTTCCTTACCAGTTCCCCCTAACGTAACACCCTGATAAATCGTAACATTATCTCCAATTTCACACGTCTCACCTATGACAACACCCATGCCATGATCAATAAACAAGCGCCTTCCTATTTGAGCACCAGGATGAATTTCAATTCCAGTAAAAAATCTGCTTATTTGTGATATGAGTCTAGCAAGAAAAAACAGTTTTCGCTTAAATAATCCGTGAGCTATCCTATGTGACCAAATAGCATGTAACCCTGAATAAGTAAGGATCACCTCAATATAGCTTCTTGCAGCTGGATCTTGCTCAAAAACCACCTCAATATCTTCTTTAAACATTTTAAACACGGTGTTCCCCTCCATTCTTATTATTTGTTCAAAAGACAAGAAAAGTGCAAGAGCCACAATCATCCCCAACATGGGTTAAAACAAGACAATTAACTATCAAATGGTTTTATGTTGAAATGACTGTAAGGGCCATATTTTCTATAACTCATCAATAAAGGTGTTGATTTTCTAACAAAACTCTTTTCGTTAACTTTGTTGCTATTGTACCTATACTAGAAGATAAAGATATCATTTTACGTAAAAGTCATCGTTTTATAGAAGTAAGGATGCACCAAATTTTAGAAATATTAAGAACAAATATAAAAAAAGATACGATGAACACAAGTTGTATTCGTGTTCATTTCTATATACGAAAAAACGCCTCTATGCCTATGCACAGAGACGTTTTCACGCGGTTCCACCCTGTTTAGGTAGCTCAAACTTGTAAGCTAACCCCAACTCAACCCTTCTAACGGAAGAGAATCCGTCCTAAGCTAGTTAATCAAAGATTAGTTCACCTAGAATACTCAGAGGTGCATTTCAAAAAGCGGAGATATGAACCACTTTCAGCCGATGATGGTTCTCTCTTAAATATCTTTATCCGCTCATTTACTTTTCCTCGTCAACGTAATTACGTATCATTCATTTTGTTAAAGCTTGTTTCCCAAAATATATATTATAATTTACACATTTAAACGTCGATTGATATATCTTTACTATATTACAAAGTTCAAAAAAAGTTAACTAATTAGGCTTTTTATCCGCTCTTTAATTTTTTCCTTACCGAGTAACTCAATTGCCATTGGTAAGTCCGGGCCATGTGTTTGACCTGTTGTCGCAACACGGATCGGCATAAAGAGCTTTTTACCTTTGTTGCCTGTAGATTTTTGAACAGATTTCATTGCTGCTTTAATATGCTCTGCTTTAAATAATTCAAGCTGTTCAATCTCTGACAGAAACCCTGTAAGTACCTCATTTACTTGTTCTTCTGATAGAACTACTTTTGCTTCCTCATCATACTCGAGATCTGTTTTAAAAAACATTTCTGTTAAGCCAATAATTTCTGCCCCGTAACTCATTTTTTCTTGATGTAACAAAATTAATTTTCGAACCCACTCTCTATTTTCTTCATCCACGTTTTCCTGTATGAGCCCAGCTTTAATTAAATGAGGTAAGGACAAGTTTACGATTTCATCGGCGTTTAGATGTTTTATATACTGATTGTTCATCCATGTCAATTTTTGTTTATCAAATAAAGCAGGTGATTTGGATAAGCGCTTAGCATCAAAAATATCAATTAATTGTTCCTTCGTAAATACTTCATCTTCACCACCTGGTGACCAACCTAGAAGTGCAATAAAGTTAAATAAAGCCTCTGGCAAATAACCTAATTCTTCATACTGCTCGATAAATTGAATAATCGCTTCGTCCCGCTTACTAAGCTTTTTCCGACTCTCATTTACAATTAAAGTCATATGACCAAATGTAGGATACTCCCATCCAAAAGCTTCATAAATCATCATTTGCTTTGGTGTATTAGAAATATGATCATCCCCACGTAAAACATGTGAAATTTTCATAAGATAATCATCAACTGCTACTGCAAAGTTATACGTTGGGGTACCATCCTTCTTAACAATGACATAATCACCAATATCTTGTGATTCAAAAGTCACTTCACCCTTTACCATGTCTTGAAAACGGTATGTTTTTTCTGATGGCACTCTAAAACGAATGCTAGGTTTTCGACCTTCGGCTTCTAAAGATTTGCGTTGCTCATCCGTTAAATGACGGCATTTCCCTGAATATTGAGGCATGCCTCCATTTAAAGATTGCTCTTCGCGCTCTTTTTCTAGTTCTTCCTCAGTACAATAACATTTATATGCTAAATCTTTCTCTAATAATTCATTATAATACTGCTGATAAATATCATTTCTTTCCGATTGACGATAAGGCCCATAATTCCCGCCTACATCAACACTTTCATCCCAATCAATACCTAGCCAAGATAAATATTTTAATTGGCTTTCTTCTCCACCTACAATGTTACGCTTTTTATCCGTATCTTCAATTCGGATAATAAATTTGCCATCATTATTTCGAGCAAATAAATAATTAAACAATGCCGTACGCGCATTCCCTATATGTAAATGTCCTGTTGGACTCGGCGCATAACGAACCCTTATATCTTTTACCATAATTGTTACCCCCATAATTGTACATAGCAAAGTATTATCGTTATTTTATCACCAAACATGATTGTATACAAAGCATGTCTATGTTGCTACCTTTTTTTTAGTAAAATAACTACTTGGGCAGCTATTCCTTCTTCTCTTCCTGTAAACCCAAGCTTTTCAGTAGTTGTAGCTTTTACATTTACTTGGTCAATAGAAGCCTCTAGAAGTTCAGCAATTCTCCCTCTCATTTGGTCAATATATGGGGCCATTTTTGGTTGTTGAGCAATAATCGTACAATCCACATTGCCCAATTCATAGCCTTCATTCTTTACTAGCTTCCACACGTGTTGAAGTAATAGTGATGAATCAACATTTTTATATTGCGGGTCTGTATCAGGAAAATGTTTGCCAATATCCCCTGCAGCAATGGCTCCTAAACTGGCATCTGCAATTGTATGTAATAATACATCCGCATCTGAATGTCCTAACAAACCTTTTACGTGTGGAATTTCAATCCCCCCTAATATTAGAGGTCTATCATCAACAAATTGATGAACATCAAAACCTTGCCCAATACGAATCATAACTCTTCACTCCCGTTACTTTATCTCTCTATGTTAACTCGCTTTTAATTTAAACTACTCACCCAAAATTGCATGTGCAAATTTGATATCCTCTGGTGTAGTAATTTTGATATTTTGATAATCACCTTCGACGATAATTACTTGTTTATTTAGTCGTTCTACTAAACTGGCATCATCGGTACCAATATATCTATCTTTAATGGCTTGTTCATGCGCTTCTTCCAATAATGATATACGAAAAGCTTGTGGCGTTTGCACTGCCCACAAGCTAGATCGTTCAAATGTTTCCTCCACTTTAAAATCCAGAACACGCTTCACAGTATCTTTAACGGGTACTGCAAGAACAGCCGCCCCGTCATTGTATGCCGTATTAACCAAAGAATGAATATGCTCGGTTTTAATAAAAGGTCTAGCACCATCATGAATGAGCACAATATCAACATTATGTACTGCTTTTAAGCCCAAATGTACACTATGTTGCCGCTCAGCTCCACCATACACGATTTTTTCTATTTTCGATAAGTTGTTCTCTTCTACAATTTCCCTCATATATTGCTCATCTAGTGAATTAATAACTAGGACAATTCCTACACAAAGGGGATCGTTCTCAAAAACTTTTAAAGTATGTGCTATGATTGGCATTGACTGTAATGACATAAACAGTTTATTCATACCTACATTCATTCTTTTCCCCTGTCCTGCTGCAGGAATGACTACCTTATATAACATCATGCTGCTCTCCTAACATTTGTATAGGCATGATAACGGTTAAGGAACTTGCTCACTTCACCTATAACTTTATCATTTATAAACTTTGTATTATATCTTATAATGCTCTTTCTAACAACTTCGGCTTAGCAAAAATCATTCTCCCAGCAGAAGTCTGTAGTACACTCGTAACTAACACATCAAGATTTTTACCTATATAATCTCTTCCATCTTCAACAACAATCATCGTTCCGTCATCAAGATATGCAATGCCTTGATTTTGTTCTTTCCCATCTTTAATTACTTGGACATTCATCTCTTCTCCTGGAAGAACAACTGGCTTCACGGCATTTGCCAAATCATTAATATTTAACACAGCTACATTTTGTAATTCACAAACTTTGTTTAAATTAAAATCATTTGTAACTACCACTCCAGAAGTAATTTTAGCTAGCTTTACAAGCTTGCTATCAACCTCCTGTATATCTTCAAAATCACCTTCATATATCTCAACGTTATTTGATAATTCCTTTTGTATGCGATTTAAAATATCAAGCCCTCTTCTACCCCTATTACGTTTTAACACATCCGCTGAATCTGCGATATGCTGAAGCTCTTCTAGCACAAATTGGGGTATGACGATCGTTCCTTCTAAAAAGCCTGTTTGACATATATCCGCTACACGACCATCAATAATAACACTTGTATCCAATATTTTTAATTTTTTATCATACAGCTCAAAATCTTCTTCGTTGCCTTTTTTTGTTCCTTTGCGATTTGATATTGAAAATAAGTTAATAAGGTCGTCTCGCTTTTTAAAACCTATTTGAAAGCCCAAATAACCTAATAACAGAGTCAAAAATATAGGTATAACAGTATTGAATAATAGAATTTGGATTTTTTGTATTGGGATATTAATAAAAAAAGCAACAATAAGGCCAAAGATTAACCCTAAACTCCCAAAGACTACATCAGTTGCTGGAGCCTTAACAACAGTCTCCTCTAACCAACGTATTAAATTTACTATATAATCTACTAACCAAAATGTAACAAGAAAGAAAATAAGTGCACCTAATATGGCTAGCATGTAATGTTCTCTTAACAATGCAATGTTATCAATATTCATTAAAGGTAATACATATGGAATATAAAATATACCTAATATCCCACCGATAATGAGAAAAAATAATTGTACAATTCTTTTTAACATTCTTTCACCTCCTTCTATACATTATAAACAGTTTGCAATAATTGAAACGTACTATTACTATTATTTTTTCTATTTGTAACCGCGATGAAATATATTTGTAAAATAAAGACATCTTTCACTTAGCATATCATCCTTTATGCGATGATTGCAAATGACTACTATATTTGACGATCAATTAACAATTGCTGCTGTATTCTTTTAAGTCCTTCTTTAATTTTTCGTGCTCGAACTTCTCCAATCCCCTCTACTTCATCTAATTGCTCTACACTTGCTTTCACGATTTGATTCATATTTTTGAAGGTTTCTATTAAATTTTCTATAACAACTGATGGCAAACGTGGTATTTTATATAAGGCTCTATAACCTCGAGGTATCACACCTTTATCTATATTTGTATTTTGAGGATACCCAAGTAATTTTAAAAGTAGATAATCATCAAGAAGCTCCGAGCTCGAAAGCTTTTGTATTTTAAGTAAAATTGCATCAATATCTTCCTTAGCTTCACATGCATAATCCTTAATAAGTAAAATTGCCTCCTCCTCAATATGGGCAACTAATTCGTTCATTTGTAGGCGTATTAACCTTCCTTCAGAACCTAACTCAGTAACATAGCTGATGATCTCATTTTGAATTCTCAACACCATTTCAATGCGATGTAGAACTTGTAATACTTCTGAAAAAGTTACTTGTTCTTCAAATTCCAATGCACCTAAATTGGTCATACTTTGATTCAAAACAGCATGATATTTCTCAAGTGTTTGCATAGCTTGATTTGCTTTCGTCAAAATGACACCAATATCTTTTAATACATAGCGAAAGTCAGCTTTATATAACGTAATAACATTACGGCGTTGTGAGATAGCGATGACTAAGCTCCCTGTTTGTTTCGCAAATCTCTCTGCAGTACGGTGCCTCATGCCCGTTTCAGATACAACAATACAAGAATCTGGAACTAATTGTGCATTGGATATTAAAATTTTCGTCCCTAATTCATTTAAGATAATTGCACCATCCATTTTAGCTAATTCATATAAATATGATGGTGAGAATTGACAATTTATTTGAAAGCCACCATCAACCAATTTTTTCATTTTATCGTTGTAGCCAACAACGATTAATCCACCGGTTTTTGCACGTAATACGTTATCTAACCCTTCCCGAATAGGGGTTCCAGGGGCAATTAGCTTTAATATGTCTGCTACAATTTGTTCGCTATGCACTCTCTCCATTAACTATCTACCCTCCCAATGCATGTTGTAAGGTCTCATTAACAGATGATACTCCAATTACCTCAATTCCAGTTGGAACAGTCCATCCTCCTAAATTATTCTCAGGCAAAATAACCCTCTTAAAGCCAAGTTTCACAGCTTCCTGAACTCTCTGTTCAATTCTAGAAACGCGTCGTACTTCCCCAGTTAAGCCAACTTCCCCGATAACTACATCTGTAGGGTTTGATAGTTGGTCTCGGAAGCTTGAAGCGATACTGACGGCTACAGCTAAATCAATTGCAGGTTCATCTAACTTGACTCCTCCTGCTACCTTTAAGTATGCATCTTGATTTTGCAACAATAGCCCAACTCTCTTTTCTAGTACAGCCATAAGTAGTGATACTCTATTGTGATCGATTCCAGTTGCCATTCTTCGTGGATTACCGAAACTTGTTGGCGAAATGAGTGCTTGTATTTCGACCAGAACAGGCCTTGTTCCTTCCATAGAGGCTACAACTGTTGAACCAGCTGCTCCTTTTGAACGTTCCTCAAGAAAAATTTCCGAAGGATTTTGAACTTCAGTTAGACCTATTTCTTTCATTTCAAAAATTCCTATTTCATTTGTTGATCCAAAACGGTTTTTTACTGCTCTTAATATCCTATACGTATGATGGCGTTCACCTTCAAAATAAAGAACTGTATCCACCATATGTTCTAGTAACCGTGGCCCAGCGATTGAGCCTTCTTTCGTAACATGACCAACAATAAAAGTGGCGATACCTTTCGTTTTTGCAATTTTCATAAGCTCAGCGGTACATTCTCTTACTTGTGAGACACTACCCGGAGCAGATGTAACCTCTGGGTGAAAAATAGTTTGTATAGAATCAATAACAACAAATGATGGCTCCATCTCTTCAATTGCTTTTGATATATACTCTAAATCAGTTTCAGCTAACACGAAGACATTCTCTCCGTGAACCTCTAGTCGATCTGCACGAAGCTTCGTTTGTTTTATTGATTCTTCTCCAGATATATATAATACTTTATGTTCAGAATGTGCTAATTTTGATGATACTTGCAATAACAATGTTGATTTTCCAATACCAGGATCTCCACCTATTAATACAAGCGATCCTTTAACAATACCTCCACCTAATACCCGATTAAATTCCACAAAATCTGTATACATTCTTGGTTCGTTCGTTGTTTCTATTTTTGTTATAGCTGTAGGTTTTGTACTAGTAGACGTAGGTGCTACATAAAACGATCCCTTCCGAGCAGATTTAGTCTGTTCCATTTCTTCTACCATTGTATTCCACGCATTACACCCAGGACACTTTCCCATCCATTTTGCTGATTCATATCCACAAGTTTGACAACTAAACTTTGTTTTTCTTTTAGCCATTATGTTAAGCTCCTCTATTTAAAATACCTATGTGTATTATATTTTATGACAATATAAGTAGATCTAAAGAAGAAAAGGTATACGACTTTACATGCTGACGTATACCTCTTTTCTTACTTATCGTATGTTATAAGTGGTTTAATTCACCGATTTCTTCTGCTAAGCGAATAGCAAACTCATTCTCAACAACATCTAGCATAACTTTCTGACCTTTTGCAATCGTTCCTTTGAGCAATTCTTCAGAAAGCAAATCTTCAACATGCTTCTGAATCGCTCTGCGCAAAGGACGTGCTCCATACTCTAGGTCATTCCCCTCTTCTGCTAGCTTTTCCTTTGCTGCGTCTGTAATTTCCAGGGCAATTTCTTGCTCCACTAATCTTTTTGTTAATTGTTCTGTCATTAATGTCACGATTTCTTTAAGATGCTTTTTCTCTAAAGAATGGAAAACAATAATTTCATCGATACGATTTAAAAACTCAGGACGAAATGCTTTTTTCAGCTCATCCATCACTTTCCCCTTCATATCTTTATAATTTTGGTTTTCATCCTGTACATTAAATCCAACAAATTTATTCCGTCTTAGCGCATCTGCACCAACATTTGATGTCATAATTAACACTGTGTTCCGAAAATCTACTGTACGGCCTTTTGAATCAGTTAACCTGCCGTCTTCTAGCACTTGAAGCAAAATATTAAAAACTTCAGGATGTGCTTTTTCAACTTCATCTAGAAGAATAACTGAGTATGGTTTACGACGAACTTTTTCAGTTAGTTGCCCACCCTCATCATGACCGACATAACCTGGTGGTGAACCAACGAGCCTTGACGTCGAATGCTTCTCCATATACTCAGACATATCAATTCGGATCATTGCATCTTCTTCACCGAACATTGATTCAGCTAATGCTCTTGCTAGTTCAGTTTTTCCAACACCTGTAGGGCCTAAAAAAACAAATGAGCCGATAGGTCTTTTCGGATCTTTCAATCCAGCACGCGCTCGACGTACAGCCTTGGAAACAGCTTTCACAGCTTCTTCTTGCCCAATTATTCTAGAATGCAGGATTTCTTCTAATTTTAATAATTTAGCTGTTTCAGTTTGAGCAAGTTTTGATACTGGAATTCCAGTCCAGCTGGCAACAACTTTAGCAATGTCTTCTACTGTTACTTCACAGTTTTCTTGACCTTGTTTCTGTTTCCAGCTTTTCTTTGTTTCCTCTAATTGCTCTCTCAAGCGTTGTTCAGTATCCCGTAGAGAAGCCGCTTTCTCAAACTCTTGACTTTGTACTGCTGCATCCTTCTCTTTTCTTATTTCATCTAATTTTTGTTCAAGCTCTTTTAAATTTGGTGGTGTCGTATAAGACCGCAAACGAACTTTTGAACCTGCTTCATCTATTAAATCAATCGCTTTGTCAGGCAAAAAGCGATCTGAAATGTAGCGATCGGATAATTTTACCGCCTGAATGATTGCGTCATCACTGATTGACACTCGATGATGTGCTTCATACCGATCACGTAAACCTTTCAAAATTTGTATTGATTCCTCATTCGTTGGTTCATCTACTTGTATCGGCTGAAAACGCCTTTCTAACGCAGCATCTTTTTCTATATATTTTCTATATTCATCTATAGTTGTAGCTCCAATACATTGAAGCTCCCCTCTAGCTAATGACGGTTTTAGAATATTTGAAGCATCAATTGCTCCTTCAGCTCCACCAGCTCCAATTAATGTATGAAGTTCATCAATAAATAATATGATATTTCCTGCTTGGCGAATTTCATCCATTACCTTTTTTAGTCTATCTTCAAATTCACCGCGATATTTAGTTCCTGCCACCACTGTGCCCATGTCTAAAGTCATTACACGCTTATCACGTAGGATTTCTGGTATTTCATTATTTACAATTTGTTGAGCTAACCCTTCAGCAATTGCAGTCTTACCAACTCCAGGTTCTCCTATAAGGACTGGGTTGTTCTTTGTGCGTCTACTTAAAACTTCAATTACACGCTGAATTTCTTTACTTCTACCAATGACAGGATCTAAGCTTCCTTCTCGTGCAATGGCTGTTAAATCCCGTGCGAGACTATCTAATGTAGGTGTATTAGCATTGGTAGCAGCTCCCCCTTGATGACCTGATGAAGTTTCATTACTCCCTAACAACTGAAGCACTTGTTGACGTGCTTTATTTAAGCTTACTCCCAGGTTATTTAAAACTCGAGCAGCAACACCTTCACCCTCTCTGATGAGCCCCAGTAAAATATGCTCCGTTCCTACATAAGAATGTCCTAGCTTTCTCGCCTCATCCATAGATAATTCAATAACTTTTTTGGCACGAGGTGTGTAATGAATCGTTTGAGTTGTTTCTTGCCCTCTACCGATTAACTTTTCAACTTCTTCTTGAATCTTATTAGATTCCAATCCAAGAGCAACTAACGCCTTAGCAGCAATTCCTTCACCTTCGCGAATAAGACCTAATAAAATATGCTCCGTTCCTATGTTATTATGACCTAAACGAACTGCCTCTTCCTGTGCCAATGCCAAAACTTTTTGTGCACGCTCAGTAAACCTTCCAAACATCATAATTCTCGACCTCCAAACTCATTTTGATTGCTTTTTTCCAAGCTTATTCTTTCTCTAATCAATGTTGCTCTACGAATATCACGTTCATGTGACCTTAATGGACCACCTGCATATTGCTGAAGAAAGCCAGGCTGTGTTACAATCATTAATTCATTTAAAATATTGCTGGATATATCTTTTATATATCCGATATCGATGCCTAAGCGAATGTCAGACAAACATTTAGCAGCTTCTTTTGTCTCAATGACGCGACTATGTGCTAATGTACCATATGAGCGATATACCCTGTCTTCTAGTTGAATACCCGATGTTTTTACTAATGCTTCTCGTGCAGAGCGTTCTTGAGCAATTAGTTGTTGCACCACACTTTCTAGGTCATTCACAATATCAGTTTCAGATTTACCAAGAGTTACTTGGTTTGATATTTGAAATATATTACCTAATGCTTCGCTTCCTTCACCATATATTCCTCTAACAACTAGACCAAGTTGATTTATTGCTGGAATAATTCTGCTCATTTGTTGGGTTAATATAAGGGCAGGTAAATGCATCATGACCGATGCCCTTAATCCAGTACCAACATTCGTTGGACAGCTAGTCAAATACCCTTTCTGTTCATCAAACGCATAGTCTACATGTGTTTCAATCCAATCATCTAACTCATTTGCTTTTTCCAAAGCTGCACTAAGCTGAAACCCAGGAAATAAACATTGAATTCGTATATGATCCTCTTCATTTATCATAATACTTACTTCTTCATTTTCTGATAAAATACAAGCTCCAAAAGGCGCATCCTCGGCTAATTGAGGGCTAACTAGATGCTTTTCAACTAGTACTCTTTTTTCAATAGGCTGCATTTCATTCATCGCTAATAATTCTAGCTTCCCAAAAGATTCTGGTGCTTTTTCTTCACATACCTTTTTAAATAATTGAATAATCTTCTGCGCTTCTTCATTTGTTATGACAGTAGGAAACCATATATTTTCTATATTTCGCGCAAGTCTAATTCTACTAGAAAGTACAATATCTGATTCAGGACCATCCTCACTCATCCAAGAGCTTATTGCCTTTTGTAGAAACTGCTGAAGTGACATAGTTATCCCTCCCCCATGTCTATCTGACTTAGACTTCGTTCTAAAGCCCTAACCTTATCACGAACTTCTGCTGCTTTTTCAAACTCCTCATTGACTATATACTCCTGAAGCGTTTGTTTATATTGTTTAATTTGTTTTCGTAAATGTATATTTCCACCTATCCTTGTCGGGATTTTTCCAGAATGAATAGTGTTTCCACTGTGAAACCTTTTGAGTATAGGAGTTAAATGATTTTTAAACGTCTTATAACATTCAGAGCATCCAAATTTTCCAATATTTAAAAATTGAGTATAAGTCATTTTACATTTTTCACATTGAATAACCTCATTTTGATGAAATGAATTACGTTGTTTTTCTTGTAGAGAAGGTTCCATATTGAGTAGTCCTGCTATTAAGTTATTAATCGAATAGCCTTGATTATTTGCAAGCATAAACATTTCTCCTTTTTCCTGTGCACAATGCTCACAAACGTGGGTTTCATCTTTTTCTCCATTTATAATTTTTGTAAAGTGCAACGTTGCAGGTCTCTTGTTACATTCTTGACATATCAATGACTTCACCTCTCCTTTCTAGATTATTAATATCATCTGAATTACTCATATCATTAATTGTATTTTAGTGATGTCAACATCGCAATGAGTATTCTAGATCGTAGTTCATCTCTATCTGGAAGGCTAATATATAAGATTGATCGATCAACAGTACTCAACATGATTTTTGCTTCACGTTCAGTAATAACCTCTTCTTCAATTAATCGACCTATAATATTTTCAGCTATTGTTTGAGAGATTCTTGGACCAATTAACGATAGCAGTTGTTCAATTAAGTGGGTATCATCATGAGACTGTACTTTCATTATTCGTATATAACCACCGCCACCACGTTTACTTTCTACAATATAACCACGTTCCATTGTAAAACGTGTATTTATCACATAATTAATTTGAGAAGGTACACATTGAAATTTATCTGCTACTTCATTTCTTTTTATTTCAACAATATCTTGATCATTCATTTCTAGAACGCTTTTCAAATACTGTTCAATAACATCAGATATATTTCTCACTCAACCCCTCCTTTCATTGACTTTGACTATATTTGACTTTACTTTTACTATATAGTGAATTGGAAAAAAGCGCAAGCGACTCGAATTAGCTAAATTAACTGCCACACCATATACTACAAGTATATCCTTGCCATTTATTTAATAAATCAAAACAAGAAAAGCCTAACAGCTTGTCATAAACTTTGTTGCTTACATTTGAGTAACTTATGTATATGAACTGGTTTTTATAGTCTTTAGAGAAGAAGATGCCCCGGACGTTAGTTATATTCATATTTAGTTTTTATTACTAATAACATCAGTTTAATACGAAAACAACAGCTGGATGCAATAATACTTTAGGCAACAGCAAATTAGCTAAAAAATTGTATATAAAAAAGTCAGAGGATTATATCATCCTCTGACTTTTGCATTGCCTGGCAACGTCCTACTCTCACAGGGGGAAACCCCCAACTACCATCGGCGCTGAAGAGCTTAACTTCCGTGTTCGGTATGGGAACGGGTGTGACCTCTTCGCTATCGCCACCAGA
>NZ_JBPXRQ010000031.1:0-8417 GCF_051842895.1 Cytobacillus sp. Hm23 | reverse complement strand
CGTATCCCCATTTCATACTTGTTTCTCGACAACTCAAGTATAAAAGAATGGGTGATATCGTGCTCTTTTTTATGCACTCAAATTGTGTATAAACCCCAACATTTATTATAGAACCTAAAAAAAGTAACAACCTATGCAAAAAAGGCCAAAAAAAAGGTTAACCCAACTTGAAAGATGGATCAACCTAAATATTACTTTTTCTCTTCATTTTTGACGATTTGATTCACTTCTTTTACTTCATCTGTTACGTCACTAGTTAGCTCACGAGCTGATTTTTTAAATTCTTTTAATGTTTCCCCAGTAGCTCTACCAATCTCAGGTAATTTCTTCGGTCCAAAAATTATTAAAGCTAAAACGAGAATTAATATTAATCCAGGTATTCCTATGTTTGTTAACATTCATACCATCTCCTTTTTATGATGCATGCACATATTGTTAGAGATAACTACTAAATGTAGTTTATCATGTTCACCTAAAAAAAACGAACTACTTATTAGTATCTTTGTCCTTTACCCAACGTTTTACCTTTTCATAATCCATCGGATAGTTCATATTAAAAAATGCTTTTCCTAAATCAATGTCTTCTAACATCATTAACTCCTTTTCATCAATGTAACGAACTTGAAGACGAGATAATACATCTACAACTTTTAATTGGTTTTCCTTTAAGCTCGAATGAATAATTGGCAATGCACTTTTACTATATACTGCATACAATGGATGGATTTTTCCATCAATAATAGGGACGACTGCGTCACAATCTTGCGCTTGAGAAATTAAATATGATGTGACTGATGTCGATATAAATGGCATATCACAAGCCACAACAACATTTTTATCATTTTTAGCCACTTGTAAACCAGCTTGCAAGCCAGCAAGAGGTCCTTTTGCATCTACAAGATCAGGAACAATGGGAATCTCTAAAAACTTGTATTGTTGTTCTTGATTGGTTACAAGGATGATTTCTTCAAACATCAATTGTAATGCTTCTTTCATTCTCACAATATTGTATTTTCCTTCAATCCTTAGTAATGCTTTATTTGTGCCCATTCTCTTAGATTGGCCACCTGCTAAGATAATAGCCCCAACATCCACTATGATCACCTCTGGTTGGACGCTGTAATAATTTTTGGCTGCTTTCGCATAGATTATTGTCTTTCCTACAAAAAAATAACACGTATATCAATAGATTAAATGGCACCTTTTCCTCTAAAAAAGAATGACTGTTGAGTAAAACAACATTATTATCTTCTAGCTTAGGATAAATAGCAACATTGCTTTAGAAAAGAGCCTAGTTATTTATATTGTTATTATATCAAATAGCCTTCTCAATATATGAAGTAGAAATTCTATTGTCACAAATATGTCAAAAACCGATTTATATCTTAATGAATTAATTATATAAAAAATGGTAAAATCAAAGAGCCCGAGAGGCATTTTAGGTAAGGGGGTTCATACATATGACTAACATAGAATTAGTTGAAAAAAGAAATAAACTACTTATCTCAATACTATGGTTTACATTTACATGTGTTTTTTTATGGAACTTTTTTCATGCTGGATTACGCTTGAGCTTTATACAATCCATTCCTGATCTAATTATTAACACGATTATTACTGTATTAATTTTGAAAAGGAAATTCATTTTTTATACGATGTATCTAGTCGTTCTTTCTTCTGTTATTACTACATATGTTGTCTTTAGTGTAGACCCATCAATTATTATGTTTTTCCTAGTTGTTCTATACGTAACAGTGATCTCACTGTATGAAAATTACATACCTATCATTTTAACCGCTATTTCAAATATTGCTATATCCAATTATTTCTTTTTGATGAATCATGATTCTACTGCTTTTGCTGCAATTAATAAAACAGATATTATCGGTATCGATGCGATGATTGTACTTATTATATTGGTAAATATTATTCAAGGTGTATTTAGTAAACGTATGCGCTTAGAAAATCAAGAAACATATGAACAAGTTTTACAAGCAAAGGAACATACTGACTCTTTACTTGGGAACATTAAATCTACAGTTGAATTTTTACATAGATTTGAAACTGACTTAGAAGATCACTCCAAAAAAACAGAAGAAATTTCTGAAGAAATTACTGTTTCATTTTTAGAAGTAACTAAAGGGATAGAAAGTCAAGCTGCTAGTGTTGTCGATATAAATGAAGCTATCCAATCAGCAGATAGCTCTATAGAGAATGTAACATCCGTCTCCAACCATATGAATAACCTATCAGAAGAAACACTGAAAACGATACAAGATGGCAACAACAATGTTGAAGTTTTAATCGGAGAAATAGAGAAAGTTCACACAATAATAAATGCGACGGTAGCTGTTATGAATGACTTAAGCAATCAAAATCATAAGATAGAAGGGATTGTAAATAAAATAACTGGAATCTCTGAGCAGACAAACCTACTAGCTCTCAATGCGGCAATAGAAGCAGCACGTGCAGGGGAGCATGGAAAAGGCTTTGCCGTCGTTGCTGATGAAGTGAGAAAGCTTGCGGAGGACTCTCGACACTCGACCGCAGAAATTACTTCTATTTTAAATGGTATACAAGAGAAAACATTGCATGATGCAGAACAAACAAATCTCGGAGAAAATGCAATTTTACAAAGTGAGCAAGTAATGAAGGTCGTTCAAGAGACTTTCAAAACAATTAAAAATACGAGTGAAGAAGTAGAAGAACAATCTGGAAAAGTTAATGACATGCTTGCCGAAATCTTAGGGGATAGTCACCGTATTTCAAATGAAATCCTGTCAATCTCAAGCATTACACAGCAAAGCTCTGCTTCATCTCAAGAGATACTGGCACATATGGAAGAACAAAATAATCGCATTAAAAATATCGTTTCAAGCTTTAAGAAATTAGAAGATATGATCGAAACGTTAGAAAATTTAGTAGATGAAAAAAGTTAGGCTATAGCTAAGAACGTAACTCCCCATCTTAAGGGTGAGTTACGTTCTTATATTTTTCTTCATGCTTTAGTAATGCCTCTTTAATATCAATCCCACCAGCAAACCCTGTTAGTTTACCATTTTTCCCAATCACTCGATGACAAGGGATAATGATAGGTAATGAATTTTTACTATTAGCTCCACCTATCGCCCTAGCTTTTTTCGGATCACCTAACACTTGAGCTTGTTCTTGGTAGCTTATCGTATGTCCAAATGGAATCGTTGTTAGTGCTTGCCATGCCTGTTTTTGGAATGAAGTTCCTTCCACTTTCAACGGAAGATCAAATTGTATTCTTTGTCCACGAAAATATTCTTCTAGTTGCTTTACCGATTCATTTAAAATATCATTATTTTCATTGTTACTCATTGAATCATAATGCTCTTCATTGAAGGTACTTGACGAAACAAAGATAATTTCATATAAAAACTCTTCAGATGCTATTAATAAAATTGGTCCAACAGGACTGTTCATCAGTCTTTTATTTAGTTCCCTTTTTATTGTAGCCATTACACCAACCATTTGACACCTCTTTATTTCTATTAGCTTTTTTGTACACTTTTTTGCTAATGTAATAATATTAAAAAAGCAGATGACTTGTATCGAGCTTCATCCATTTAATGGCTTGAATACGAGTTTATTGTTTAGTATGCAAATCAGCCTTTTAATATGTTTAGACATTTGAAGATCTATAGGAAGATAATGATATAATAAGAAAATATTCGAGAAATAAAACAGTAGTACTTAACTGTATTTCCTTCGATCTATTCATTATGCGTACTCAACTTAGTTAGTGTACAATGATGAAAGAATCATTTTCTTACATAAGTATATCATGTCCTCACATACCAAAAAATTATTATGACAAAGGAGAATCTAATGATGGCAAATTTTCAGCGTAATTTAGAAAAATATGCAGAATTAGCAGTGAAAATTGGTGTGAATATTCAAGAAAAACAATCCCTATATATATCAGCAACAATTTCAACAGTTGAATTTGTTCGTCTTGTTACTAAAAAAGCCTATGAAGCTGGTGCAAAAAATGTTCATGTTGAATGGGGAGACGATGCGATTACAAGAATGAAATACGACCTCGCTCCAGACGAAGCATTTAAAGAATTTCCACTTTGGAAAGCTCAAGGACGAGAAGAGATGGCTGAAGATGGAGCAGCATTCTTATCGATTACTTCTACAAATCCAGACTTATTACAAGGTGTTAACCCTGATCGAGTCGCTGCTGCACAAAAAGCACAAGGTAAAGCATTAGAAAAGTTCAGAAACTATATCCAATCAGATAAAGTTAGTTGGACTGTTATCGCTGTTCCGTCGAAAGAATGGGCTGCAAAAGTATTTCCTGATGCAAAAGAGGAAGAGCAGGTAGACTTGCTTTGGGATGCGATTTTTAAGGCAACACGTGTTGATTTAGAAGACCCAGTTCAACAATGGCAAGAGCATGACGAAACTTTACAAGCTCGTGTAAAGTTTCTAAATGAAAAGAAATATAAAGCATTACATTATACAGCATCTAATACAGACCTCACCATAGAGCTACCTACGAACCATATTTGGCTTGGGGGTGGAGGTAAAAATGAAGATGGTACGTATTTCATTGCGAATATCCCTACAGAAGAAGTATTTACTATGCCACTAAAAACTGGTGTAAATGGCTATGTATCGAGTTCCAAACCTTTTAATTACCGTGGTAGTTTGATTGAAAACTTTACATTAACCTTTGAAAATGGCAAGATTGTTGACTGCAAAGCTGAAAAAGGTGGAGAAACATTAAAGCGTCTTATTGAAACAGACGAAGGGTCGCATTATTTAGGAGAAGTCGCATTAGTTCCACATGACTCTCCAATTTCAAATTCTAATATTATTTTTTATAATACATTATTTGATGAAAATGCCTCTAATCATTTAGCTATTGGCAGTGCATACCCAACATGTATCGAAGCTGGCACTACGATGGATAAAGAAGAGCTAGAGAAAAACGGAGTAAATACAAGTGTGCTTCACGAAGACTTTATGGTAGGTACCGCTGATATGGATATTGACGGTATATTACCTGACGGAACAAAAGAACCATTGTTTCGTAATGGGAATTGGGCAATTTAATCATTCTCTTTATATGACGTTAAATTTACGTTAGATGTAAAATAAAATGAAAAACACTCACTGTAAAAAGATTTGTTCACCCAAATCAAATGTGAGCAACCACGAATAACATGAGTTTGAAAAAATCTGGTATAAGAAATGATTAGTCATGTTTTTTGAGCGATCATTTCTTATACCATAACAAACTATGCTGTAATTTCCTCACGATTAATCTCAAATTATATTTCCCACTTTCCAAGTAATTCTTCTTAATATCTTCTTATTCGAAACAGGTGTCCCCAGCTTTTAGTACAAAGGTATAAATTCGACACTATACTAGAGGTTTCATAGTATCTATTGTTCTCAAAACAATGAGAATAGCATAAACCCTTCATTATTTGTAAATAGCCCCTTATATTACACACCCTAGACAATACATAACTTTTTATCTGTAGCCCATCTATCCATTAATATACTTTTTGTTGGAAATCCAATAATTTATGACAAAAAGTATAAGGGCAACCCACATAAGTGTTACGAACAAATTACCGGAAGCACTAGAACTTATTGACCCTGTAGTTAACACTTCCATGCCATTTTTGCTCATTATAGCAGGATTAACAAAGTCCATAATAGGGTTCAAACCTAGTATCATTCTACATCCTAGCAGAAAGACAATGGAAAGAATCGCGATTATTCCTTGACTGTTAAAGATAGTACTAATCAGCGTTGTAAATGTAACAATAAATAGTACCCATACAAGATAAAATAAAATAGCGATAATCATTCGTGAAAATGAAACATGTGTAAATAGATAAATAACATATAGATAAGAAACAAAGAACCCTAACAATACACCGAAAGACGCCATTAAGAAATTTGGTATAACCTTTCCACTAATATATGAAATAATATTAACAGGTCTTGTTAAAATAAATGCCAACATACCATTTACTTTATCTGTGTGTATAATACCCATTGTTGAAATGATAAGAATGATAAGTCCAAGTTGATCAAATTGTGAGCCAAAAGTGCTTGCAAGTACTTCTCCTCCGCTTTGAGTATATATACTTGGATCAATTGTAATTCCTGTTCCCCCTCCTAATGATTCAATGATTGATGGTAAAAAAAGTGTGACTACTGGTTGAGTTATTCCTAGGACGATAAAAATAAGAGGAAGCCAAATCAATTTATAATCACGTAACATCTGCACAAATTCTTTTTTAGTTAAGACCATAAAGTTATTCATGCTCCCACCACCAATCTTAAGAAAATTTCTTCTAATGTATCACTATCGATTTCAAACTTTACCAAATTCACTTCATGTTCTAATGCATTTTTTAACAATAAATCTTTACTTGTATCTATATTTTCAACTTTTATTTTCAATGTATGTCCAGTGACTTCTACTTCCTTCACATAGGGAAGTGCTTTTACAACATCAACCCATTTTCGATCCTTTCTATCAATCACTACTTTCAAGACCTTTTGACTATACTGACTTAACAAATTGGTCGCAGTAGTATCTTTTATTTTCCTCCCATTTTTAATAATAATAAATCTATCACATATTTCTTCAGCATCTGCAAGTATATGAGTTGATAATAATACTGTTGTCTCCTTTTTAATTTCTTCGATTAAATTTAACACTTCTCTTCTCCCAATCGGATCTAAAGCTGATACTGGTTCATCCATTACGATAAGTGCAGGTCGATGTAATAAAGCTTGAGCTATACCAAGCCGTTGTTTCATGCCACCAGAAAATGTACCTACTTTTGAATTTTCTTCTCCTTTCAATCCCACTTTTTCTAAAACATTAGGTATTGAGTTAGTTAATTCCTCTTTGTTTACATTAGATAACTGACCCATAAACATTAATGTTTCAACGGCTGTCATCCATGGGAAAAATTCTGGATGTTGAGGTAAATAACCGATTTCCCTCTTCATTTTTGAAACATGTTTGCCATCTAGTAGCACTTCTCCTGAATTGGGGAAAATAATATCGGATATCACTTTTAATAATGTAGATTTCCCCGCGCCATTTGGGCCTATTAAGCCTACACATTCTCCTGTTTTTATGTCCATTGAGAAATGATTTACAGCCAATTTACCCTTAAATTTCTTTGTTACATTGTTAACTTCTAAATTCATCTTACCTCACCATCCTTTCTCCCATGAATAAAATAAAATACCGGTCCAAATGTATTTACCAACAATATAATAAAAGACCACATAAGTGCGTTCTTTCTCGTATTTCGATGCCTATACAAATCAATTAACGCAATTAAAACCAATAGTGTGCTCAATGCTATAACTGGCAAAATAACAGGTAACAAAGGCATAAAATCAATACCTTTTAATTCATCCAGCCCATAATGTAATTTCATACTATCACTCCTTAACTTTATTATCATTATTGATAATGATAACATGTAATTTCGCGTATTGCAAATGTTATTATTATTATTTATAATGAGAATGAAAATAGAAAAGTAAAACATACTACAAATAAAAGGTGAGATATATGAAAAATAAGGTAGAAATCTTAATGCACCCTGTAAGAATGAAAATTTCACAAGTACTTATGCGAAACAATAAAAATGGACTAACGCCATTAGAAATGGTTAAGCTCATTAAAGATGTACCCCAAGCAACACTATACAGACATATACAAGTTATGCTAGATGCTGGTGTTATCAGCGTATTGAAAGAAAAAAGGGTGAAATCTGTTTCGGAAAAGTATTACACTTTAAATGAGGATGCAGCTAGACTAAATATTGCAGAATGGAAAACAATTTCTAATGAAAAAAAAATAGATTATGTTTCCTATTATCAATTGACACTTTTAAATCAATATCAAAGTTATTTGACTAAATTAGAAGAGCAAGGTAATTCAGAGGATGGCGCTACTTTTTCGGTAGTGGAACTAAAATTAAATGATGAAGAGTTTTTAGAATTTCAAAGCGACCTCAATACATTAATAACTAAATACTACAATGATGCTAACGATCGTAATGAAGAAGATATTCCAGTTCGAACACTTGCAGTTACTATCATCCCTGAATCTTAAGTAACTTGACTAATGGATCACACTTTCATTTATTGAAATCCTTTACTTTCTATTAAGCTCTCTTGATTGTATCCAATACAGCCGCTTCGCTTTTTAAAAATTTCTTAGCTAAGGTTACCCCCTCGTTGCTTACAAAGAAACACCAGAAGGTAAAATGCACCTTCTGGTGTTTTTCGGTTCCACCCTCGCTGGAGTCAAATGACGACATTCCACCGTTGCCCACAGGACGTGGGCTGGTTTTTGATGAAATTGGGTCGGCTCCGCTTTTCTAACTGTC
>NZ_JBPXRQ010000030.1:0-54234 GCF_051842895.1 Cytobacillus sp. Hm23 | reverse complement strand
TCTAGCTACGCCTCCTAGCCTCTCTAGGTCACTTCGCCATTTCATCAAAAGTCAAAGAGCGACTTCTAATGAAATACCTCCAGTGCTTGTCGAGGCTGGTCAGTCGGCTTCGCTTTTCTAACTGTCTAGCTACGCCTCCTAGCCTCTCTAGGTCACTTCGCCATTTCATCAAAAGTCAAAGAGCGACTTCTAATGAAATACCTCCAGTGCTTGTCGAGGCTGGTCAGTCGGCTTCGCTTTTCTATTAAAATCTAACTTTTGCTTCTAGGAAGCTTTTTAATTCATTAATCGGTAAACGCTGTTGTTCCATTGTATCGCGATCACGAACGGTCACCATGTTATCATCCTTCGAATCGAAATCATATGTGATACAGTATGGTGTTCCAATTTCATCATGTCGACGATAACGTTTCCCAATGGAGCCAGCATCATCGTAATCAACCATAAAGTCTTTAGCAAGGTCTTGGAATACTTGTTTTGCTTCATCGGATAGTTTTTTTGATAATGGCAAAATTGCAGCCTTAATAGGTGCTAAAGCCGGATGAAAATGCATCACTGTTCGAGAAGTCCCATCTTCCAATGCTTCTTCTTCATAAGCATCAATTAAAAATGCTAATGTTACACGGTCCGCACCAAGTGAAGGCTCAATACAATATGGAATATAGCGTTCATTTGTCGTCTGATCAATATAATTGAAGTCCTCACCTGAGTGTTCCATATGCTGCTTAAGATCGTAGTCCGTACGAGATGCAATTCCCCATAACTCACCCCAGCCAAATGGGAATTTATATTCAAAATCAGTTGTAGCATTACTGTAGTGAGATAATTCTTCATCAGAATGATCTCGCAAACGAATGTGGTCCTTCGTCATTCCTAAAGAAAGTAGCCACTGTTCAGCCTGTTCCTTCCAATAGTCAAACCAATCAATTTCTTCACCCGGCTTACAGAAAAACTCAATTTCCATTTGTTCAAATTCTCTTGTACGGAACGTGAAGTTACCAGGCGTAATTTCATTACGAAAACTTTTTCCTATTTGAGCGATACCGAAAGGTAACTTTTTTCTCATTGTCCGCTGAACGTTTTTAAAGTTAACAAAGATCCCTTGAGCGGTTTCAGGCCGTAGATAAATCTCATTGGTACTTGATTCAGTAACCCCTTGATGTGTTTTAAACATAAGGTTGAATTGACGAATATCAGTAAAATCATCACTTCCACAATCTGGACATGTAATTTGATGCTCAGTCATCAATTCTTCCATTTTTTCAAATGGAAGCCCATCAACTACCAACTCAATCCCTTTGTCTTCAAGTGCATTTTCAATTAACTTATCGGCACGATGTCTTGCTTTACATTTTTTACAATCAATCATCGGATCATTGAAATTTCCTAAATGACCAGATGCTTCCCATGTTTTTGTGTTCATTAAGATGGCAGCATCAAGTCCTACATTATAAGGTGACTGCTGAACAAATTTATTCCACCAAGCTTTTTTAATATTATTTTTCAACTCTGTACCTAGTGGTCCATAATCCCATGTATTAGCTAAACCTCCGTATATTTCTGAACCTGGAAAAACAAACCCCCGATGCTTTGCATGTGCTACAACTTGATCCATTGTTACAGACATAGTTAGACACTCCTTCAAAAAATGTGTTTTTCTATGGAAATTAATAAGCTTTTACACTTCATAACGCCCATATTTTATATCATTACTATTCCTCCTGTAGATAGAGAAAAAACAAAAAACCCCCATCCCTCGGCGAATAGCGCCTAGGGACGAGAGTTTGTCTCCCGCGGTTCCACCCTAGTTGATACTAATAATTAAGTACCCTCTTTGGAAAATTAACTCCAGATTGCCGTTTCACTGATTTTTTATCAGGCTTCCACCATCCCTGATTCGCTTAAAACATTATCAGTTACTATTGATCCTTCATCGTTTAATAAATATATAAGTTTGAAAATTATTTTATCAAAAATCTACATTAATGCAAGTGGTTAAATATCATTACATTTTAATTTAAACATTTCATAAAATTGTGTGTTTAGTGATTACTACTTTTTTGTATTTATTTGATGTACTTGATTAAGTAGCTGTTGAACTAGTTTCCTCATACTAACCAATTCATTAGAAGACATCTCACCATTGTCAATTAATGACATTGGTATACAAATAGCTTTTTCTTGCAAAAGTTTCCCGTCCTCGGTTAATTTAATTAACACTCTTCTTTCATCTACACTTGACCTTTCTCTAACGATCAACCCTCCATCTTGCATTCTTTTTAATAGGGGAGTTAAAGTCCCAGAATCTAAAAACAACTGTTCACCTAACTCTTTCACTGTGCTCTCTCCACTTTCCCACAGTACAAGTAAAACAAGATATTGAGGATATGTTATGCCAAGCTCATCTAATAATGGTCGGTACATTTTAGTAATTTCTCTAGATAAGGCATAAACAGAGAAACAGAGTTGATTATCTAATTTAAGTAAATCATCATTGTTCATTTTTTCCCACCTACATTTCAAAAAAGTTGTGCACAATTTATTTCTTACAAATAAAATTATCTTTTTAAACATTAATTGTCAACTACTCAGAATAACTTACTTATTTTATATCTTAGAAACATATTGAATATTTACATGTTGAACAGCACATAATGATTCTTGATGACACACTAACCCTTTCCAAAATATAAATAAAAACTGTTGACAAATAAAATTTTTACAGTTATATTAGTATTACAAAATTAAATTGTACACAACTAAATTGTGCGACACTTAATATAAAGGAGAATGAAAAATGGAAGCAATTTATACAGCAAAAGCTACAGTTCAAGGTGGAAGAGAAGGAAAGGTTTCTTCAAGTGATGGTGCTATTCAATTAGATTTAAGCATGCCGAAAGAACTTCAAGGTCCTGGTGGAAGTGGAACTAACCCAGAGCAATTATTTGCAGCAGGATACGCAGCTTGTTATGAAAGTGCATTAAAATTAGTTGCTCGTAATAAAAAGATGGCGATTGGAGATACTCAAGTAACTGCACAAGTATCCATTGGAAACGATCCAGCTGGCGGATTTAAATTAGCAGTTCAACTTGATGTGAAGATTCCTGGTGTAGAAGTTGATGTGGCGAAGGAATTAATTCAAGAAGCTCATCACGTTTGCCCATATTCAAAAGCTACTCGTGGTAATATAGATGTAGTATTACGTGTTGTAAAATAACTACTTGAAAACGACAAAAAGGTGGAACAAGATTGTATCCACCTTTTTTGCGTTGTCTTACTATGATTTTACTTTTAAATTATAGGGCTCGGATAAAACCTCATCACCCTGCCAATTAGCCACAAAACTTCCGAAATGAGACTACATCATTATTAACATGAAAACGACAGCTATGATTGAACCTGTTAACACTAACAAAATGTGTAAACGTAATAACGACAATAATACAGCAACAATTCCTCCGGTTAAGCCAATAAATATATTATCTTCTTGAATTGTTAAAATTCCTGGGAAAATCAATGCCCCCAATGCTGCATATGGGATATATGATAACCAACGATTAACCCAATCGGGAAATGTAACAAAATTAATTACAAATGCTGGGATAACACGAGGTATAAATGTAACAATTGCCATACCAATAATGATTAATAATATCTCCATATCATCTACAAACCTCATTTCTATCATTGATAACATTAATAAACCTACCCTATTGTGATTGGGTATGCTTTGATCAATACTAGTTTACTAGCTATTTTGTTGTATAGATTCTCGTTCTTTGAAAAATACACCTATGAGGCTACTTATAAGTGTAGCTATGACAATAGCCCAACCTGAGCTTACAATCATTGACGCAAATGTACAAATGACCATACTTATTACAACGATGCTTAATACTAACCTTGATTTCCGCGCTACTGGTACTACTAGCGCAATGAACATTGCATAGAGACCGACGGACATACCTTGACTAATAACCGGTGGAAAAATGCTTGAAAAAAGTCCACCAACTAGAGTCCCTGCTATCCATGATAAATACGCTGTTGCAAATATGCCTAGAATAAAAAATTGATTTGTGGCATCTTTTTCTTTCCCTTGTAATGAAAATACTGAAAATGTTTCATCTGTTATACCGAAAGATAACAAAGCTTTCCACTTAATAGGAATATGGTTCAGTCTATTTATGAATGACATACTCATAATGAAATGACGAAAATTAAGGACAAATGTAGCTACAATAATTTCGATTACAGTTGCATTAACCATCACCATACTGGCTGCCATAAATTGACTCGCACCAGCAAAGACTGCGATTGACATAAAGGTTGAATGCCATAGCGACAAACCTGATTGAACAGCAATCATTCCGAATGTAACTGCTATCGGAAAATAACCAATCGCTATTGGTAGAGCAACCCTTGACCCTTTTAAGAACAAGTTACTATTTTGGAGTTTTTTTCTCTGGGATATGTTTTTTTGTTCAACATTTATGCTAGGCATCACATTTCTCCTTTCACAAGTTTATATAACAACTTAATATTAGCTGTTATCTTCCTAACTACTAATAATTCGTGTGTAAAAAAGGCGGCCCAATTCATTTGAACCGCTTTCCTGTTACAACATGCAGAAGGTCATTGTCCTTTCTCCATAGTGAATCTAATTTATCCTCCCCAAATTTACGCGTGATTTCTTCAATCATAATATCATGCCTAATATATTCAGTTGCGACTAATATAAGTGCAGGATCTTTCGATTTGACTGCCCAAGCAGGTGTTTCTTCAGAAAAATTTGCTATGATTACCTCTTCTCCATCTCTAGCAGCAATTGTTAAATGACCACCTGTTCTTTCTTTCACAACTTCTGGTGGCATGTAGTTATGATGATAAGTGGAACCTAATTGTAAATGTTGATTACCGAATAAAATAGTAAAGATTTTAACGCCTTCTTCATGACGCTGATCGACAGCTTCTTGTATCATAGGAGTTTGTGGCTCCCATACTGATAACCATAGTTCTTCTTCAGCATTGCCAATTAAATCAACTATTTCCGCTATAACTAGTTCGTCACTACGGATATGCCAAATAACATCTGCTTCGCGTTCGCCTTCTAATGTCATTAAATTTTTTTCTAGGTAATCAAATGACTGTTCAAATTGACTCCTAAACCTTGTAATTAATTCCTTAGCAGGTACAGGAGTATATTTCACTGGATCAGAAGGCACTTTATATACCGCACCCTTATCCAACAATTTACCTATCACTTCATATATCATCGATCGTGGAACTCCTGAAAGCTTACTAATTTCATATCCTGTACTAGGAGATTTCTTTAGCAAGCTTATATAAGCTTTACATTCATATTTAGAAAAACCCAACTTTTGAAGTTCATTATAAATTTCTTCCACTTCTTACTCCCTCTAGTAGTTATTATACTACCTACTATAAAGATTTTAAAGTAATTGTCAACTTTTTATATAGATGCTTTACCATGTTTTTCTCTCTAAAAAATATTATATGTTTACATTTACCGTTAGTAGCGTACTACCTTCCACATAGAGATGACTATAGAAAAAGCTATGCTAATTCGATTACAGTAGCTACATAATTAACAACAGGAAGCATCCTGTATGAAACTTTTTTTTACGCTACACGTAAAAGAGATAAGGGGGAGAAAATATGATCGTATAATACTTTTTATAGTGACAGTACGAATTAATCATTTTTTACCATATATACCTAATTACAACATTAGGTTTCTATGGTACGATATGAATGTGATTTTTTGAAAGCAGGTGTACTATGAGCAAAACTACAAAATTAATTAAAGGTTTATCAGCGGCTGTGATTGCAACTGGGTTATCTGGTTGTTCAAGTGCGGCGAATGAGTATACTTATGAAACAACTGATATTGGAGATGGAGATACAAGAACCATTCCAATCGAGCCATCGGTAGTTGGCTGTGATGAATGGGACTGGGATGTTGATGATGAAATGTATGAATGTGATGATGATGATTCAGATTATCGCGGTCATTACTTTTATCAAAATAAGCTATTCAAAACAAAAGCTGACATAAAAAGTGGAAAGTATAGTAAAAGTTTTGTTTCAACTTCAACGAATGCTGTAAACAATAATACTAACAATTCCACCTCTCAATCAAACCAGTCACAATCTAAATCTTCAAATAATTCTGTGTCAAACAATTCTGAACAACCAACAACTTCCACTCAAAAGTCACAATCAAGTTCAAGTAGTTCATCTGGATTTGGTAAGAGTAGCAGTGGATCATACGGAGGGTAATAACTACTACGATGAAGGAATGGGAAATTCGCAGAAGAGAATTTTACGATCGTATACCTAAGTTTTGGCCTGACATGTACGGTCAAGAATACGCATTATATGATATTCATCCTCTCACTATGGATGAAGTGGAAAACATCCGCCTTGCTACAAGTCACATTGGGAGCATCTTTTTTAAGGTTGCTCGACTATTAAGGCACGTTAATAACGAAACACTGCAGCAACTTGGGTTCCCCAATGAGTCAATTCCTTATCTTCGTCTACAAACCATCGACGTAGAAACCATCATTGCACGACTTGATCTAGTAAAAGTAGGTAGCACTTATAAGGTTTTAGAATTTAATGCTGATACACCTACCTTTATTAAAGAGCTATTCTCTATCAACGGTAAGGTATGTGATACATTCGGGTATCAAAACCCTAATCAACATGAAGAAGAACAATTAGCAAATTCTGTGCGACAGGCGATTTTCTCTAGTATTAAATATGTACAGGAGATAAGCAACCCGTATGTCGTATTTACATCCCATGAAGAAAGTGATGAAGATTTAAACACCTCACTTTACCTTCAACACTTAGCAAATATTCCTTCAAGATTCGTGCCGCTTCATAAGCTACAAATAAAAAAATCAGAAGGATTATACGATGAAAATGGACGTAAAATCGATGTGTTATATCGTCAAACATATCCTTTAGAGCATTTGGTATGTGATAAAGATGAGTTTAACAATAATATTGGGGTCATGTTACTTGACCTTGTTCGTGATCAAAAGCTTGCAATTATCAATCCACCCTCAGCATTTTTATTACAGTCCAAAGCGATTCTTGCAGCAATTTGGGGGCTACATGAGGATAAGAGTGACTTTTTTTCAAAAATCGAGCATAATCGAATATCAAAATATTTTCTCCCTACTTATTTAGAGGCAGACCCTTTAATAGCAAATGGATTAAACTATGTCAAAAAACCTTCTTTCGGACGAGAAGGAGATACTGTTGAAATATTCTCATCAAAAGGAGAAAAAATACTAGAGGATAAGAATAAGTCCTATACGAGCTCTTTGCCTGTGTACCAGCAATTAGTCGAGTTACCAACGACTAGCTTTAAAACAGTGAACGGAATGAAAGAAGGCCATATTATTATAGGTTCTTTTTTACTCCAAGGGAGCGCAAGTGCCATTGGCTATCGTGTCGGAAACAAAATAACTGATAATCTATCTTACTATTTGCCAATCGGTATTAAAAGATGAAAATGTTGAAAGGAGAACAATAATGAATTTATATTTAAATTTTCTAGCTTATGCTGGTACTGCACTATTGATGTTAATTATTGGACTTATTGTTTTTGAACTAACGACAAAGAATGAAAAATTCAAAATGATAGGACAGGGGAACAGAGCCGCAGCTATGGTCATTGGTGGTAAACTCCTTGGTATTGCCTTCGTCATTGGGTCGGCAATGGAATACTCGATCTCTATCATTGACATGATCATTTGGGGTTCAATCGGAATACTTGCACAAATCATTGCTTCCATTTTAGCTGAAGTTGTGACGATTCGATTTAGTATTAAAGAAGCCATTGATAAAGATAACCGTGCGGTTGGTACATTCTTATTATTAATGTCATTAGCAATAGGCTGGGTCATCTCCAAAGCCCTAACTTATTAAGAAAAGCGGTAGCGCCTTGATCATCCCTGACAAGCGCTGGAAGCATTTCACTTGAAGTCGCTTTTTGACTTCATGAGAAATGGTGAAGCGACTCGAGGGGATAGGCGCTAGAGCTAGAAAAATAGAACGAAGAAATGGCCACAACATGTTAAACATGTTGTAGCCATTTTTCTTTATATCAAACTAGAATCTAATAATTTCAAAAAATATTAAACAACTTTCCTTATACGTTTATGGTAGCATATTGCTCAAGGTAAGATACAGTCACTGCTCCTAGTGTTTTGGCAGCAATTAACATAGCCTCTTCATCAATATTAAACTTAGGGTGGTGATGAGGATAAGCTTTTTCCCATGTAGGGCTCTTTGCTCCTGTGAAAAAGAATGCGCCTTGTACATGTTGAAGATAATACGCGAAGTCCTCTCCTCCCATAGAAGGTTCACACGTAATAACTTCATCTACACCAGGTATATTTTTCGCAATATCCATTAAATACTGAGCTTCAGCTTGATGATTAATTACAGGAGGGTAACCTCTTGTAAAGTTAAATGTATAATCTGCACCAGAAGAAAGGCATGTTCCTTTGACGACCCTCTCTAACTCTTGTTCAATTAGATCTCTCACTGTCTCATCAAATGATCGAGCTGTACCAATTAGAACAGCAGAATCTGAAATGACGTTAAATGGATTACTCGCCTCAAAAGACCCTACAGAAATTACTGCTGATTGTAAAGGGTCTACTCTTCTAGAAACAATTTGCTGTAGATTTGTAACAAGTTGTGCTCCTATAACTACTGAGTCTTTTGTAAGGTGAGGCTCTGCCCCATGACCTCCTTTACCTTGTACAGTAATTTCAAATCTATCAGCCGCAGCCATGAGTGCACCTTCCCTACATGAAATCTGTCCGACAGGTGCAGTTGCCCATAAGTGTGTTCCAAAAATTACGTCAACACCATCAAGGCAGCCATCATTAATCATGTCAATCGCCCCTCCTGGAGCTACCTCTTCTGCGTGTTGATGAATAAAGACGATATTTCCTTGCAACTCTTCCTTCATCATATTAAACACCTTAGCTAATACTAACAATGTCGCAGTATGACCATCATGTCCGCAAGCATGCATTACTCCATCAACCTTAGACTTATATTCCACATCATTTTCTTCATGGATTGCTAATGCATCAAAATCAGCTCGAAGTGCTACTGTCTTGCCAGGTTGACCACCTCGTAACGTAGCAACAACTCCACGTCCTCCTACTTCTGTTCTAACCTCATGGCCTAAGAGCTTATGATAATTGGCAATGTATGCAGGCGTTGTTACTTCTTTAAAAGAAAGCTCAGGGTGCTGATGTAAATGTCTCCGGATTTCCACCATCTCATCATAATGATTTTTAAGAAGTTCATATAACCTTTCCATTACTTCCACCTTCTTCAATTAGTATTCATTACTTTAAGTATATATAATTCTATGGTCAAAGTGGAAGTCCCGACCACACATATTAACCTATATTTTATTCAAAATAGCACTTTCGAATTCGTATATTGCTTGTCGGTTGCCTCTTTTGTCTTTCTGCTTGTTTAATATGATGTCACCTTCTTAGTCACATTGAATATATTAGATAATCAATAATTCCAGCGCACCATTAACATTATTTATGCTATATATTACTGATCTACATTACTTGTTCTTTGTATTCTTTAGGCTTGAGGTTTTACTTTTTCCCTCTGAAGTAAATCTTCCATTATACGAATAACGGAGGACTTTATCTCTTCATTTTTCATAGAAAACTCTAACGTCGTTTGAATAAAACCTAATTTTTCACCTACATCATATCTCACACCATCAAAATCATAAGCAAAAACACGTTGTATTTCATTTAACTTTTGAATGGCATCAGTCAACTGAATTTCGCCCCCAGCCCCTACTTCCTGCTTATCCAAAAATCGAAATATTTGTGGTGTTAATATATAGCGACCCATTATTGCTAAATTTGACGGAGCTGTACCTTGCTTTGGTTTTTCAATAAATTCACTAACTTGATAACGTCGTCCATTTTTTTCTATAGGATTTATAATTCCATATTTTTCAGTCTCATGCTCTTGTACTTGTTGTACCCCTATAATTGGTGCTTCTGTTTCCTCATATTCATTAATTAACTGCCTTAAGCAAGGTGGATCTGATACGACTATGTCATCACCTAACAAAACAGCAAATGGTTCATCATTAATAAACTTCCTTGCACTCCAAATAGCATGTCCTAAACCCTTTGGTTCTTTTTGCCTAATGTAATGAATATTAGCTATATTAGATGCTGCTTGAACTTTATGAAGCAGGTCATATTTTTCCTTCTCTATTAAGCTCTGTTCTAACTCAAAAGCAGTATCAAAATGATCTTCAATTGCACGTTTACCCTTTCCAGTGACAATCATAATATCCTCAATACCTGAAGCAACTGCCTCTTCCACAATGTATTGGATAGTAGGCTTATCTACAATTGGAAGCATTTCTTTAGGCATTGCTTTTGTTGCTGGTAGAAACCTAGTACCTAAGCCTGCGGCAGGAATAATTGCTTTTTTTACAGTTTTCATCTACTGACCTTCCTTCTTTATAAGTAGTTAGTATTTTATAATATTTATTTGTTGCTTTTCGCTCAAAGATACAAATACGTATACATCTAATGTTCGAAGCACCTTTTCTTCCCTAAGAACTATAAAATATTTATTGTTCCATTTCTTTAATGAGTTCAACTGTTCTTTGTCCTACTGCTGGGGAAAGTTTATACCCTCCCCCACTCCATCCAGCTGATATTATTAAGCCTTTTAACCCAGATACTTCCTCCAAAATTCCAACTTCATTATTTGTATAACCATCAAAACTTAACCTTCCACCAGAAAAGGTGCTGTTGTCAAACCATTGAAAACGCTTCTTAGCGATCTGATTTACCTTTAATGTTTCATCATAATCCATTGCATGTACATCATCGGGGTTTATATCCCACTGATTTGTTGGATAACCAACTAGTACAAGATCATGAGTATCTGGTCTACTAAATAACTCTGTCGTATTATCAATGAAAGCTGGTTGTATCAATGCTTCTTCAGGTCTCTTAACAAATTGGATTTGGATACTTTTACTCCGAATTCGATAGTTTAGTTGAAGCTGATGTATAAAAGTTGAACTCCAAGCACCAGTAGCTAGAATAACTGCCTTAGCTTGGATAAAACCCGCTGTCGTGTTGACTCCTACAACTTTCTTATTATCAAGTACTATATCTGTGACTTCTGTGCCTTCCATTGCTATTGCTCCTAAAGATCTAGCCTCATCAATCCAAGCTTTTGTTGTTAGAACTGGATCTGCGAATCCACCTTCTGGTTCATAGGCAACTGCCCCGACTCCATCAAACGCAAGAGAGGGGAACAGCTTTTTGGCTTCATTTATTGTTAAAGCTTCAATTGAATATTCATATTGTTGTTGTAACTTTTTTACTTCATCTAACATGTAGGTAACTTGATTGTCAGGTATTAAATGTAGCAATCCTGTTTTTACGTAACCACAGGACCTACCTATTTCTTTTTCAAAGTTTTTAAAAGATGAAAAGCTTTCCATCGACATCTCCGTTAAAAGTGGATTAGAGTGGTAGACTCTTATGAATCCACCAGATTTTGCAGTTGAACCGCAAGCAAAATGATTTTTCTCTATTAACGCAGCATTATTATATCCATTTTTCGATAAATAATATAATATCGATGCACCAATGACTCCTCCACCAATTATAACTACGTCTCTTTCCATCAAATTACTTCACCTCTAATTCTCTTAGGCAATCTTTAATAGGAAGAAAAAATGTTTCCTGAGAACTAGAGATTCGTAAATTACCTTCTATTAAAGTTGGCTTATATTCCCATTTGATTGGTTCGTTTATTCCTAGACACTTCCAAAGTAGCTGTGAAAACTGTGGCATAATTGGCGCAACTAATATTGCTAATTGTTTAGCCGATGTCAGTTCTAGCGATATACTTGTTCGATAATCATCAATTAGTGAGGTAATATCACCTAAATATTGCTCGGATTCCCCAAAAGCTGAGGATTTACGAACAAACTCATTTAATAATCTAGTTACTTGCTGTGGTGAAAAGCTTTCTGCTTCATATGCCTTTGTTACTTCAGCGACAGTGGCTTTTATCATTTCATAAAAAGATAGATGCCTATCTGACCAATTACCTACGTGTGGAGTTACTCCCCCGTATTGGTGATTTACTTTATCTAATAAGTGTTGCAACCAATTTTGCCATTCATTCATTAACACTTGTTCATTCGTGTGCTCAAATTCTGATAAAGAGAAATTTGTTTGTCTATTTTCTGGACGAATGTAAGAAAGAAAAAAACGGACTTGGTCAGTTGGAATTCCCCTAAAAATTTCCTGACCCCAAATAGCGTGACCCCTACTCGTAGAAAACTTTAAATTATCTAATTGTAAAAATTCATTCGTTACAAAAACATCAGGTAAATGCATGTCAGAATCAAATGCCATATATAACGCTGGAATAAGAACTGCATAATAGAAACCATTATCAAAACCAAAAAATTGTATATTTTTCGATTGATCATTTTTCCATATCGTTTTCCAACTGTCATTTGTCTCATATTCCTTTAAGCACTGATCGGTTGCAGCCAAATAACCTGGTGCCATTTCAAACCAAACGTACAATATTTGATCATTATACGTATCTAACGGTACTGGTATTCCCCAATCTGAAATATGGGTAATTCGAATGTCAGGTAACCCCTCTAATATTAGCTTTTCACAAAGCGAACGTAGATGTGAACCCATCGTAACTTTTTGATAGTACTCACGTAGCTGATTATTATAATTTTGAAGAGGAAAGTATAAATGCTTTGTCATTTTTATTGATGGAGTATGATCACACTGCTTACACTTTACATCAACCATATCTGTACAATCATTCGGTTGACCACACTTTTCACACCCATTTCCATCACTGCTTTCTAAACAATGAGGACAATTCCCCTTGACATGAGCACCATATAAATAACAATTACAAAATTCACAAAATAAGGATGGTACTTCCTTTTCAATTAACTTACCTTGGTTATATAGTTTCATAAAAAATTGTTGGATAAAGTTTTTATATTCAACAGAATGGTTTGGTCGGTAAAAATTATCCATTTTTATCGATGCTAAAGAAAAAGTATCTTCTATAACCTTCCCAAAAGAATCAGCTACTTCTTTTGGGGATCTTTTGAGCTGATCTGCTTTAAGGGGAACATAACTTTGAAAATCATCTGTCCCGCTTATATAATGGCTCTTAAGTTCTTGTAGTTTCAAAAATCGATTATAAATATCTGCTCCTAAATACGGACCAGATAGATGACCAAGGTGTAAATCACCATTAGGTGTTGGTGGAGGGGCAGTAATTAACGTCTTATGCGCATTATTTTGAGGACCTGTATCGAACGCTTCCTCTAGTAGTTTACTATCTTCCCACCATACTGCCAAAAATGTTAAATCTTTATATTTCGTATTATTTCTTAAAGAGTGCGTACTAAAAGCATTTAAATAAATGACGTCCCCACTCTCAACTTCTGCTATCTCATCATCAACTTCAATAACTCCGCAACCATCTAATATATAAAATAATTCGCCTTCATGGTGATTATGTGGTTCAGAAGAATGGCCTGGTTTAATAACACAATATGAAGAACCAAAAGGAGGGTCAGGAACATTCTCCCAAGCAGCAATTCTTTTACAAAGTATGCCATACTCGTGAGCAAACTCATTTTCGTTAAGCTTTTGTATATTCAAATTTGTTGCCTCCCAATTATTTTAGTTTTCCTGCTTCATAATCGGATTATTGTTATTCTACAAAACTATTAAGCTGTAAACTATTTAATATTTCACCAGTTCTAAAAGGTAAAATTGATAATAATGTGTCACTTAAACCATTATTTTGTTCATTAAAACCCTGCACATAAATTGATGGTGACAAGGAGTCTTTAACAACTAATTTATGGTCTCTATCTACCATGACTTGGCCTTTCTCGTCTTTTTCAATATATTCAGTAATACCATCTATTAGTGATGGAATTTTTCTTTGATAGCCAGTTGCTAAAAATATGCCATCAGCTGATATCTCTTCAAATTCATTTTTCATATTTAAAAACTCACCAACTAGATCCTCGCCTTTTTCAACAATATTTTTCAAATCCATAAATGGTTTTATTTCACATCTGTTTGAACCAGATAATTTTTGAATATATATCATTTTATAAATATCCTTAATTAATTGCGCATCTACTACAGCATAATTCGTATTTTGATGTTCTTCTAAAAAAGATGATCTTTGCTCAGGTGTTAAATTGTTAAGAAAATCTACCATTGAATGATGGTATAACTCGTTTACAAAAGGGCTATCATCTGTTTGCCTATATGCATAGTTTTTAAAAGCAGCAGTTACATGGGCATTTTTATAATGATTCATTAAATAATAAAAGATTTCTGCTGCACTTTGACCAGATCCCACTACTACAAAACGATATGGCTTATTTGTATCTGGATAGTTTTCTTTTAGTTTATAAAGAAACTGGTTTGAATGAATAACTTTATGAGTGTTTAGTTCGAGATGTTCTGGAATGTTTGGTTTACCACCAGTAGCAACTATAATATTTTTTGCTAAAAACTCTGTAACATCTCCAGTCTTTAAGTTTTCTGTAGTCATTTTAATATATTTAATTCTATGATTTTTTTCTTCACCATACGGCTCAATTCTACTGACATTTGTTCCATAGTGTACTTGACTAGCAAAGTGACCTGCTACCCAACGAAAATAATCATTATATTCTAACCTTGTTGGGTAAAAATCTCGTAAATTAATAAAATCATTTAAACGATTTTGTACTTTTAAATAGTTTAAAAATGAAAAATAACTTTGTGGGTTTCTTAAGGTTACTAGATCCTTTAAAAAAGAAACTTGTAACTGCATTCCGTCTATTAACATATTAGGGTGCCATGCAAAATGATCTTTACCTTCAAAAAACACACTAGAAAAATTGCTATCAGATTCCTCAAGTGCTATAGCTAAAGCAAGGTTTGATGGCCCAAAACCTATTCCTGCAATATCAACAACAGGCATATTATCAATTATTTCATTTGCTTCCTCTTTCATGACAACCTCTTCCACACAAATCCCCCCAGATTTATATAATTCAAATCTACTAATACAATATATGTCTTGTAGTGGTAATTATGCCCACATAATTAGAATTAATTGTATATTCATGACTGTTTTAATTAATAGATAGACTGTTTTAACAGTAATAATAGTGATAAAGTGAATTTAACTTTATCTATTATTTTCAAAGTAAGTAATGTTCAAGTCGAATGTAGTTTAGTAGATTTTAAATGGCCTATAAAAGTGACCGTAGACATGATTAATTTCGAAGACACGAAATTCCTTTAATGAGGAATATAGTAAAATGCATCACATTAGACTTTTATATTTTGTTAAATATCTTGCTAATAGATTCCCCCTTAAAATAAATTATCCATTAAGAAATGGTATGGAAATAATAGTGACTAAATTAATATATAAGATTATATTTAATTGTTAATTAGTTTATGCTATATATATCTCATTAACTTATGTAAAAACATAGATAGAAGCATTGATGCTAGTATAGTTCCATAGACACAGCTTCATTATGTCCTAAAACAGTATATGGAAAGATTTTGTGTATAATGATGGGGGAAAATACGGATAAAAAGCCATGATGACTATTAAAGTTCTTTATCGTTCTAGTAGACGAAGAATTTAAAGTGAAGTAATGGTTGATAAATAGATTTAAAAGTTTTCTTTTTTGAGTAAGAGTATCGTGGCAGCTGATGATCTTTTCAACAGGCTGTTTTGCCTTAATTGTTGCTTTTCGTTCTAACTTATAAGCACGTCGGTATCTTCCCTGTTTCGAAATACTCACCATTCTGTTCGTTTTAAGTAAAAATTACAACAAAGTTTACTAACAGAACCTATCAAAGTGAAATAGCAAATGCACCTTAGCTAATTCTTTAAAAAAGGCTATTCCCGCAAATAAGAAAAAATAAAAATAGACATCTCATTTATGTTAAGATGTCCAGTTTTCATACTTTTGTTTTTTAATACGAATCTTATACGTTAACTAATTGCTTTTTTTTTAGCTTTTCCAACATATCTACTGTCATTTTTTCTAAGTCATAATTCACACTAAAATCCCATTCATCCTTAGCAGCCGAGCAATCAATGGCATTAGGCCAACTATCTGCTATTGATTGTCTGACAGGATCAACATCGTAGTATAGCTTGAATTCTGGAATATGTTGTTGAATAGCTACCTCTAGATCCTCAGGTGCAATGCTCATTGCAGATACATTAAAAGAATTTCGATGCTTAAGACGTGTTGGATCGGCCTCCATTAATGCAATAATTGCATGAACAGCATCTGCCATATACATCATATCCATATATGTTCCTTTATTAATAAATGAAGTATATTGCTTCTTTTCAATTGCTTGATAGTAAATATCGACTGCATAATCAGTTGTTCCTCCCCCAGGTGGAGTCATATAAGAAACTAACCCTGGAAAACGTAGACCTCTCGTATCAACTGCAAACTTATGATAATAATAATCACATAATAATTCACCAGATACTTTATTTACACCATACATTGTTGTTGGTCTTTGAATGGTGTCCTGTGGTGTTTGTTCTTTTGGCGTGTTCGGTCCGAAAGCACCAATTGAGCTTGGAGTAAAAAATTGACACCCTAGTTCCCTAGCTACTTCTAAAGCATTAACAAGCCCACCCATATTAAGATTCCATGCAAGTAATGGCTTTGATTCAGCAGTAGCTGACAGCAAAGCTGCCAAGTGAATAATCGTATCTACTTCATATCCTTTAGCTAAATCATACATTTTCTTATCGTCTGTTACATCAAGAATCTCAAATGGACCTAAGTGTACTACTTCACTATCAATGTTTCTTATATCGGTTGCAATGACGTTGTTCGCCCCATAAATATCGCGCATTTTCATAACTAACTCGGAACCGATTTGACCTAATGCACCAGTAACCATGATTTTTTTCATCTTACATCCCCCAAATCGTTTTGATATGGAGTTTCTCAAGGGTATCATGCTATAGCTACTCTCCCTTGTTCTTCTCCGCCTTTTGTACCGAACTATTAGAGAACAGCTAATTCTTTTCCTACTTTTTCAAATATACTAATCGCTTGATCTAACATTTCCTTCGAATGTGCTGCTGTAGGCATATTACGAATCCTTCCCGTTCCCTTTGGTACTGTCGGAAAAACAATTGACTTAGCATATACACCTTCTTCATTTAATCTCTTACTAAATTGTTGAGTTTTCACTTCATCGCCGATGATTACTGGGGTTATTGGTGTTTCACTATGACCAATATCAAACCCTAAGTTGCTAAGACCTTCTTTCAAATAATCTCCATTTTCCCATAGTTTATCCTGTAATTCCGTATTACTCATTAATATATCAATGGCTTTCGTACATGCTGCTACATCAGCTGGAGTTAAAGCAGTTGAGAATAGAAATGGTCTACTTCTTACTTTTAGCCAATCGATTAAATCTCTTTTCCCTGCTACGTAACCACCTACAACACCAATGGCCTTTGACAGCGTACCAATTTGAAAATCTACTTTATCAGATAAACCAAAATGCTTAACTGTTCCCGCACCTTTCCCTAGAACACCAGAGCCATGGGCATCATCTACATATGTAATCAGGTCAAATTCTTCAGCTATTTCAACTATTTCAGGTAATTTTGCAATATCTCCGTCCATCGAAAATACGCCATCTGTAATGACCATAATTTTGTTATAAAGTCCAGATTCTTTCGCTTCCTTTGCCTTTTGACGCAAATCATCCATGTCAGAATGATTAAAACGAATAATTTTTGCTTTTGAAAGACGGCATCCGTCAATAATAGATGCATGATTTAGCTCATCAGACAAAATCGCATCATTCTTATCCATTACAGCTGAAATTGCTGCCATATTACAATTAAACCCGGACTGGTAAGCAATTGCTGCTTCTGTATGTTTAAATTGTGCTAACTCTTCTTCCAGCTTAACGTGCAAATCCATCGTTCCATTTATCGTTCTGACTGCACCTGCACCTACGCCATACTCTTCAATCGTTTTTATAGCAACTTCCTTCAATCGTTCATCAGTCGCTAAGCCTAAATAATTATTAGAAGATAAGTTAATCAATTCTCTTCCAGCAATTTTGATGATCGGCCCATTCGGACTTTCTATTGGATCTATGACATTATATAGTCCGTTGTTTTTTAAATCCTCTAAGTTATTTTGTAAAAAAGAAGCTAAAACATGACTTGACATGGCTCAATCCCTCCAATATGTTATCTTGTTTCCATTTCATATTTGTGGTAAGTTGTCATCTAAAGAAAAACAGTTGTCCTTGTGAAAAATACATATATATTTTTTGAAACGTTATAAAACAGGGTTATTTAATTGATATTCTATCATACATTATATTATATGTTTATATATCATGGACAAATTCTAAAAATTATTTTTCTTTTTCGTCGTTTTCACATTAGTTATTCTTGTTCTGCTAGGCTCTTTTTGTAAACTTTGTTATTAAAAATGGAAAGTAAGATAGGGCCTGATCATAAAAAGATAATAAAAAGTAGAAAAGACGCCACGTACACTAGATGTATACGTGCTTATATCTTAGTACGAAAAGGAACAATTCGTGCGAAAACAGCCTTCTAATAAAAAAACTCAGTTTATTATGCATTTCATCTTTTTTACAATATTCAGTAATGCGGCTTGAATAAAGCCTCTCATTACTCCAATAGATAGTAAAATTGCAACATAGTTGCGACCGACAACGACGTTCTTATTGACATATACCTGACAATATATATATTGGTAAGAAATAGTCTTTTTCATACAAGAGATTATATGGCGTAGGTTCTTTCATGTTTTTTCTTGAGGATACTTTCGCATTGAAAAAAGCCCGAAAAACTAGCCTCCCAACACCATTTCTTCGTTTTAAAAACCCCTCGTGCTGCTCTATGTGCTGTCCATAGCACAAAGTTAATGATCCGAGCTTTAAGAAAAACATTAACAGCTTCTTAACAAATATGACACTCTCACATCTACGTAACATAATTTACCGTAACAGTTGTTATGCAATATCATGAAAATATTAGTCCTTCAAATTAAAATACTACAAGGGATAACCCTTGTAGTATGGTCATTATCTATTTACAAGCTTTAAAAATTGCTTCGTGCGCTCATGTGTTGGATTTTCAAAGAAATCTTTTGGATCAGCCGCCTCAATTATTGTTCCTTCGTGTAGCATAACAATTCTGTCTGCTACGTCTCGTGCAAAATTCATTTCATGGGTTACAATCACCATTGTCATTCCTTCTTTGGCAAGGTTTTTTATTACTTGGAGTACTTCTCCCACGAGCTCAGGATCGAGTGCAGAAGTGGGCTCATCAAACAACATTGCCTTTGGTTTCATAGCAAGTGACCTTGCAATTGCGACACGTTGCTTTTGACCACCTGAAAGCATGTGAGGATACGCATGGGCTTTGTCCTGTAGTCCAACTTTTTCTAACAACGCTAAACCTTCTTGTATAGCTTCGCTTTTATCAACTTTTTTTACAATTATAGGTGCTTCAATAATATTTTCGATAACTGTTTTATGTGGAAATAAATTAAAATGCTGAAAAACCATCCCTACCTTCTCTCTCACCTTAGACAAATTGTCTTTTTCGGGAAATATTTTCTTATTATCAATTAATATTTCTCCACTATCAATTGTCTCCAAGAAATTAAAACACCTAAGTAATGTACTTTTTCCAGAACCACTAATTCCAACTAAAACTACTACCTCTTGAGGCTTAATGTATAGATCAATACCTTGCAACACTTGAAGATCACCAAATGATTTATACACATTTTTGGCCATTAGCATTGTTTATCATTCACCTCACTTTTTCAACGTCGACTTTGTTTTCGACAACATGTAATAAATAAGTAAAAATCATAACTAACACTAAATAATACAACCCGGCAACAAAGAATGCTTCAAACTGTTGGAATGATTGTGCTGCCTCCATATTTGCTAAAGAATAGATCTCAGCAACTCCAATGACATATACTAGTGAGGAATCTTTTAGACAAATAATAAATTGATTTCCAAGTGGTGGTATCGATCGCTTAAATGCTTGAGGAAAAATAATTCGATACATACTTTGCGTTCTTGTCATCCCTAAAGAGCTACTTGCTTCGCGTTGCCCTTTATCAATGCTTTGAATGGCTCCCCGAAATATTTCAGCTATATACGCACCATTATGAATAGCTAGTGCGATTGACCCTGCCCAAAATCCTGATAAAACAATAAGTGAAGAGATACCAAAATATAAAAAAGAGATTTGCACAATTAAAGGGGTGCCTCGAATAAGTGTAATATATATTGAAGCAATTGTTTGCAATATCTTAGATTGAGAGATTTTAAAGAAAGCAAAAACGATACCTAGCAATGAGCCTAGTGTAAGACCAACGACTGTTAAACGTATAGTCATCCAGCTAGCTTCAATAAATCCCGAAAATGTTCTTAGAAACATATCAATAATATCGATTGTCCACATCCCCTTTCCACATCATAAATCTACTATTATTTATATATTTCAACTCCTTCAAGATTGACATCTAATAGATTCGTACCAAAAAAATCATTTGAAATGTCTACATACGTTCCGTCCACAACAATTTCTTCTAACACTTCATTTAAAGCTTCCAACAATTCTTCGTCATCTTTACGAACCGCAATACCGATGCGTTCCACCCACAACCGGTCTCCAGCCTCTTTAATAGTTAAACCTGCTGCTTGAGCTTCAAAGCCAACGATTGAATCAGTAATAACCGCATCAAGACGACCTTTCACTGTTAAATCATTGAGCGCTGTAACGTCACTGTTATAATACTTTATATCATCAGTATACTGCTGAGCAGCTTCATCATATGTGCTTTGTGCCACTACCCCTATACGCTTCCCTATTAAATCATCCGCTGATTTAATTTCATTATTGTCTACTGACACAAAAACTGTACCACCAGAATAATAATATGGGTCTGTAAAGTTAACTTGTTTTAATCGATCATCTGTAATAGCCATACTTCCTAAAATAATGTCAAATTTTTCTCCTTTTAAACCTTGCAATATTGTTTCCCATGGTGTTGTAACAGGATTTGGCTCAAGTCCAAGCTTTTCTGCTAGCACATAACCAATCTCAACATCAAATCCTTTTAATTCTCCATTTTCTGAGTAGTTAAAAGGTTTATACAAGCCGCTACTAGCCCACGTTAGTTTTCCTTTTTCCACTAAGTCAAAATTATGATCTACACCACTGCTGTTGGTAGTTTCGTTCGTTCCACAAGCTGTAGAAAATATCACTACTAAAAGCAACATTAATACAATATAACGCTTTCTCATTGTACCTCTCCTCAATTTTTATTTTTTTCTATCAACCACTTACCGCTACGCTTGTCCTACTCTTTGGCTGTATACCTTCATACGACAACATACTGGCTATAAAAGGCATTTTTCATCTTATTTCCAATAGTATGTTTAGAATTTTATACTTATTCATTCCAAACAAATATTATTTAGATGTAGTATAGTAGAATTACAATAGTTTCTATTTTGGAGTTGGAGTTGAAAAAATGAAATCGATTTGTGTATTTGCAGGTTCGAATGTTGGTGGAAGTGATGAATATTTACAAAAGGCACAAACTTTAGGTAAAATAATAGGCCAAAATGGCTACAGACTTATATATGGTGGCTCTAAAATCGGCTTAATGGGTGAGGTTGCAAATGCAGCATTATCCCATGGGGGAGAAGTTGTTGGAATTATGCCATCTGGTTTATTCAGAGGTGAGATGGTGCATCAACAATTAACAGAGTTCATTGAAGTAGATAGCATGCATGAACGAAAAGCAAAAATGGGAGAACTAGCTGACGGATATATCGCATTACCAGGTGGACTCGGTACTTTTGAAGAATTATTTGAAGTTCTATGCTGGGCGCAAATAGGTATACACGAAAAACCTATAGGTTTATATAATGTAAACGGCTATTTTGATCCATTAGTCGAAATGGTCAAGCACAGTGTTCAGGAAGGGTTTTCTAATGACTCACATTTAGACTTAATGATTAAATCAGCGAATGCTGAAACGTTAATCGATACGATGCAAAACTATACAAGACCAATATTGAAGAAAAAATGGAAGCAGCTTGATTAATTAAGTAAGTATTTCATCCAATAAAATGATGCGTATGTTAACTTTTTGCTATTAGAAAGGGGGATCAGTCTAAATTTGACTGATCCCCCCTTCAAGAAAATATTATTTTTTAATGTGTATACTCATACCAAGGAGAATCATACGCTAATTGGCTTTTTTCGTACGTATAAAAGAAGTTGATTGAGTCTCCTGCTTGTAATCCACTAACAGTGTACTCCCAATTTTCTCCGTTTTTCACGGCTCTTACATTTTGTTGTACCTCATCATTAACCTTGTAATGGAAATCTACAAATGCAGATGATCCTGCGTTAGGTGTAAAAATAAACTTAGCATTTTGCCCATCATTAATCATTTCAATTGTATAATCATCTGCGGTAATGACATTACTATCATCAACAGGATCAGTAGGATCAACAGGATCATTAGTGAATGTCAACCAATTTAAGTTACCTATTCCTGCATCAGTTTCACCTTTGAATACTACATATAAGTCATGGATACCTGTAGCATTTGTAATAACATCAGTGTTTGTTACCCAGTTTTGCCATCCACCTGTAGGTGTAATGCCTACTGTACCTATTAACTCTCCATCTACACTATCAAGCCTTAATTCAATCGTTCCTCCAGTTGATTCTGTAGCTACCCTTGCTTCTACACCAGTAGCACCATTCCCAAAATCAACACGATTAAATACTAGATAGTCTCCATTATCAATCCAACCTACGTTTAAGCCGCCCCCTACATCAGTCGTCTGCTCAGTTTCAATGCCACTCATTGAAGTGAATTGCTCTGCTTCAATTTGGTCAAAAGCATTAATAACTGGATCGTCCCCTGGGTTATCCCCTGGATCTGTAGTTCCTGTTCCGTTACCAACATTAAATTGATGTGGTTCCACAGTTACTGTCGCTCCATCTGAGAATGTCACTGTTTTTACTGAATCTGTCATATTATAAACGACATACGTTTTTACATTACCTTTCGTAAAGACTGCATAGATTGGATAATCTGCTGTAATGGTAGGGTCTGCATTTCCTAATGCATTTAAATTGTGAATCCAGTGATACGTATTTGCCTTAGAATTTCCAGCCTCTGGTTCAAATATATCCTCTCTAGCATTAAACTGTCTTATTGCATCATCAGGGTTCTCAATGGCACGATACATCCAAATAAGATCTTCCCAAACATTCCAATCTTCGCCGCCATTTTCAGCTACTAGTGCATCGTAATTTCGTTTCGTATATTCTGGATATTGTGTCAAATATAATGAAGCTCCTGTAATAGGTAGCCAGTTAATACCGTGAACTTCCTCTGGATTATTCGTCCACCATACTGCATCACCGACAGTTTTTCCTCCCCAAACCATACTAGCTGTTTCTCTAGTAAATCCTGGGTCATGATTTTCTCCTGTAACATCAAACCAATATTCATTAATGGCATTCATTTCAGTCGTAAATAAGTAAATACCTAAATCACGTAATTCCTTATTGTCTGTAGCTTCTCCCCAAAGAATGAGACCAGCCCAAGCATTCATCGCTTCTGATGATGATTCATTGTTGTTACCATCAAAGAATTTAGCATGACCAGAAGCCCAAGTATGCCCCGCATACATATCAAAATTTCTTAAAAATGGAAACGTTTCATCATTGCGATCCGCGTTTGCAATATCTCTAATTAACAGCTCGATCATTTGTCCCCACTGGCTATTACTAGCCCAGTTTTTATCAACACGTGCTATTTCTGCAGCAGCTTTAATAAAATATCCGTAATGGAAATGGTGATCATTCATTTCTTCAACTGACCCAAAACTGTCTGGATATCCTAACAGCGTACCCCAATTATCATTGTAATAAAATAGGCGCTCGTTGTTTAAATTGCCACTTTGATCACTTGCTGTTAACCAATCCTCTAAGCCAGTTTTCATTTCTTGGCGGAATTGATTAGCAGCATCTGTATCACCAACTTGCTCAGCAATTGGCGCAAGTGTTGCAAGTTCACCTAAACGTTTACCATACCAATACGTATCAGTTGACGAGTCAACTTCAGTTTGTGCCTCATCTATATAACTTGCTAATGTTGCCTTATCATATGTCCCTAGATCAGGTAATGATGGTAATACACCATTAAAAGCCATTGTTGTCTTGAATGAACTACCTTCTGCAACCTTCATCGTCCCACGAACTGAATCAAATGTATAGTCTAACAATGGTTGATTTGTATTTTTCCATTGGTGTGGGTATAAAGCGAATATCGTCCCCTCATTAGAACCTTCTTTTGCCTCTGTTACAAAGTTGTACGTTGTTTCTACCTCACTTGTTGACTCATTATAAGACCAGTCAACCTTTGTATCTACAACATGAGAGTATGCATACTGTTCAAATTTCTTTAAAGTTTCTAAAGAATTATCAGGTAAAACAGCTATAGAAAAGTAATTCTTACCATTTAGATGATTTGTTAACGTCTTTGTGTCTAAACCTGACCACGTTGAACCAGTTGGACCAAATAGGGCATAATGACTACCTTTTTCAGTTGTAATTCCTAGCACATTACTATTTGCATCACCATACCAAACGGTTGGCGGAATAGAAGGGAGTGTAATTTTCGGGTCGCCCCCTTCATAGGTCGCATAAACAAACGGTGAACCATGACCATACGTAACGTTTAAAACGTTTGATCCACTTTTGGATTCATTCGTGACAAACCAATCACTAAAACCATCAACTTTCGTATCTCCAAATGAGCTTGTTCCAGAATGCCCAAGAACAAAATCATCTATATCATTCATCCAACCTTTCGTAAATCCTCCTAAGCCTTCTATATTATTGCTAGGGTTATAGATTCGAAGTCCAGCTGATTCATTAATCATGGCTAACGGATGAGGATATTGCGCGTCAGAATATTGCACCCATGCAGTTGAGCTCCACCAATCATTTGTTGGCATCGCTCCAGTTATGTTTGAAGTCTTATAAATCGTTTCTTGTACATCAGATACATTACTAGGCTTGACGGTCGAATAGCTTCCCGCACCAGCATTAACTTCCCCTGAAAACGCTTTCGTAGATGGGGAAAATAAAGAACCTGTAAGGAGTGTTACTGAAGCAATTGTAAGCAACTTTTTCATACTTTTTCTCCTTTTCGAATAAATTTATCCCTGTTTCGTAATGGGGATATGTTTAGAATAAACGAGAAAAATTACTACTACAATAGGAATATACATGTATTTATTGTAACAGAATTGTAACACTGGACTAGCATACATACAGATAAAAAGACCTACTTTTTTTGCATTATCTTACTGTTTTTCAAAACATTTGATTAGTTTAGTAATACATGGTTTAGCGAAACACTTTCGTTTTAACAGACTTCTAAGAAGATAAAAGTTTCATACCAACTCATTTTCTGATCATAAACCAAATTTACTAGATCCGTTACCTTATTAAATCTACTAATATGTTAGTAAATATTTCAATTTATAGCTCAATCATCTCCAAGTCTTCATGTTATACTTCCATGTATAAGTTACAACATGATATCCTTATTTTAGGAAAAACACTATTCATACTTTACCTTTTACATAGAGTTCACAATAAGAATATAAACACATATACATTTAACGCTTTTGGCTTCTTTTCTACTTAATAAGAGCCTTTTATTTGTTTCTCACCGTCTCGGTCTAGGGACTGAGCTACAACCAATCAACAGACTGTTACAATACGTCCTTTTATCAAATATACTGATCCTAAAGAAAAAACGATAAGGAGAAAAAAATGAAAAAGACTTTTGCCGTTTTTAAAAACCGTAATTATACGAAAGTGTTTTTTGCACACCTTACTTCTCAAATGGGTTCGGTAATTGGTTTGACAGCTTTTCTATTTTACTTATTAGATCGCTTCTCAAATCAACCTGCCTATGCCACAATCAATGAAATGATGTATTCTCTTCCAACATTAGTAGTATTTTTTTTCGTTGGTGTATTAGCTGATCGCATGGATCGGAAAAAAATAGCCATATACAGTGATTGGATTCGAGCTATATTATCAGTTTTTTTCCTGGCTTCAATATGGGTGGGGTGGATGCCACTTATTTTTTCAATACTATTTTTAAGAAGTGCTGTATCAAAATTCTTTATACCTGCAGAAACGGCTATTATTCAAGGAATTTTACAAGAGGATGAATATACAACGGCTGCTGGATTAAATCAAATGCTCGGTAGCTTATTTATGTTATTTGGAAATGGACTTGGAGCTATAGCTTATTGGACAGTAGGAATTGAAGGTGCAATTATCGTTGACTGTATATCGTTCATCATAAGTGCAATACTTCTTCACACATGTAATATTCCAGAATCAGTACGATTACCTAATGGAAAGCATACGATTAAAGACTTGCAAATTAAAATGATTGTTAAAGACTTCAATTCAGGCTTACGCTATATTTTTGGGAATCGACTACTAGTTTCCTTAGTAATTGGCTTTCTCATCTTTGGGATCATTAATGGTGGCTTTTCCGTTATGCAAGTATTTATACTTAAATATAAATTAGCACCTGACACGTACGAAGAAATGGCCGTAATCTCAGGAATTGTATTTGGCGTTGGGGTTTTAATTGGAAGTGTCGTCGCCTCCATTGCAGCGCAAAAATTCAAGCTATATCAGATGATGATCTTTGGATTGTTATTTGGTGGTTTATTTATTGTCATGGCAGCATATGCAACAAACCTTGTACTGTTTTTCTCAATTATGTTCATTGTAGCCTTAAATATACCAATGATTAATATAGCAATGGGTGGTTGGCTTCCTAAAATTGTAGATCCAAAGATGATGGGAAGGGTGCAGGGCTGGATTGACCCATTAATGATGTTTTCTCAAACGATTACTTTGGGTGTTATTGCTGTAACTTTCCCAGCAATTATTACCGTTGAAGGTTTATATTGGCTCGTTGGTATTTGTGTCTTAGTAGTAGGAATTTATTACGCGGTTACATTACCTAAGTTTGACAGGGAACAAACAACAATTACTGCTAATGAAGGTGTAAAAGAGCACGGCTAAATGTAAAGACACATTTTTAAAACCCCAGTTTCTTCTTGAGCTGGGGTCTTTATATTGGCTATTTTCGCATTGATTGTTGTTATACGTTCCAAAATATAAGCACGTATACATATAGTGACCTGGGTATCTTTCCTTATTAAGCTCTAATAAAACTCACCATATTTTCCATTATTAATAAAAATGCTGAAAATTTTACTAAAAGAGCCATATATTTTTCGCTAATTTTTTTCAATTTCATCGTTATTCGTAGCATCGTATCCCTACTCTTCATTTTAAGAGATGATAGGTGTAAATTAAATCATAATAATAACAAATAAAAGCAATATCCTGCTACAGTGATTTCGCATTAGCGATAGGATAGAGATGTCCTCCAATAGTAAATGATATGTTCCCTGATTCTTCAGAAACAATTAAAACTAACGCATCACACCTCTCCGTTAAACCAAGCGCTGCCCTATGGCGTGTCCCTAATTTGCTTTTGCCTATATAGTGATTTGAAAGCGGGAGAACATTGGCTGCCGAAACAATTTGATTTCCATGAATAATTACAGCACCGTCATGAAGTGGATTTCCTGGAAAGAAAATAGATTCTAATAACGAGGAGGTCAGTTGAGCCTCAATTGGTATATTAGATTGAATAAACGAACTAAGAGGATCTTGGCGCTGTACAACAATTAAGCCGCCATGTCGACGGTCCGACATATGTTGAATACTAAGTGAAATATCTTCATATTTATCAGTATAAGAGGATAAATAACAATTTAAATAAAATGATGCTGCGTTCATTTCAATCTGTACAAAACTTTTTTTAATATCTTCTAACTCTCCTAACAAACATTTTTTATCATCATCAATTGACTTTAAACTTTCCTCTAAGTTAGTTATTACCTGCTTCATATCTGCCTTCAACTGTTGTTTCATAGGTGAAAAATCACATTCAACATTTTTCATAACTACTCAGCCCCAATCTCCATCTCTCTATCATAATTTCGTTTATTAGCATTAGTTTTATTCAATTCGACATATTTATCCTCATAAAATGGATTCATATAGCATCATTGACATTTATCTCAACTCTAATATGTTCTATTGCAAGATGTAATTAAGAAAGGCGCGCCCAAACAGAGCATCCTTTGTAACAAATTGATTCGTTTAATCGTCAAATATATGTGAATAGTACTTAAAGTTTGAGGGGAGGGTAGTTGATGAAATACGTTAGACTATGTCTCACAACGTTACTAGCTTTTATGTTATTAACACCAATGTTATATACAAAAGCTTATGCCTGCTCTTGTGTCCCATCACCCCCAGTTGAAGAAGCCTACGATCAGTATGGCGCCATATTTTCAGGAAAAGTCATCAATGTTTCTAAAAGTAAATCATTTCTCCAATCTCATTTTTCCGATGTCGAGGTATTGTTCGAAGTAACTAGTAGCTGGAAGGGCATTGAACAATCACAAGTGAAGGTTTTTACAGCAATAGACTCAGCAAGCTGTGGTATTAACTTTTCATTACAACAAGACTATTTAGTGTATGCACACTTGGATGCAGATAACAAACTTGTATCATCCATTTGCAGTCCAACAAAATCAATGGGATCTGCGCAAGACGATATTGCGACTTTAAATAGTATACAACAGCCTACAACAGCAGATAATCTTGACCAGGTTAATCTTGACAGCCCATTGAGTAACATTAACTATGTTGCACTCGGCATACTAATTATTATTTCAGTTTTCATACTAACTTTTATAAAGAAGAAGAAAAACTAACCACATTTTAAAGGAACGAATAAGAGTCTTCTCCACCACAAGGTTAGAAAAGACTCTTATCACATTATCCCAACTACACAAATACCTCGTTTTTGTCACCTTCACTATATGTATACCTAGGTCAAAAATGAATATTTATTTCGTAAACTTTGTTGTTATTTATACAAAATTACCACAGTAAAAAAGAAGCCTTTTGTGATTATCATCATAATATAGAAGAAATGATGCTACGAAACTATAATTTTGTACGAAAAACAACCAATGCGAAAACAGTCTTTGGAATAATAGCTAAATTAATTAACAGAGGTTATTCGTTACGATATGAAGTTATGATTTGTACATCCTCATATTGCTTTGCCACATCTGCGATTGTGCTAGTTACTTGACGATAAATATTTTTTTCAAAAAAGGTAAGAATAAAGTCGTGTTGAATGCTGGCACCCTCTCTCCCGTCGAGCTTTCCTGTTATGTTAAAATACTTGCTTAATGGTGAATACATATAAATCATAGAGAAATCTTGATGACCTGTATTGTTAATTTGATATAACTCAGGAGCCATACTACTGTTTAACAATAAATACAAATGCTCATTATTATAGCCTTGCTCCCATTCATGACTTCTTAAAAACAGAGATGGAATTTGTAATCCGCTATCCAACTCTTGTTCTTCTATAGGTTCAACCCATGCATCCAATCCAATTAACGCCTTTATTCGTTTATCATGTAGTGCAGTCGCTACAGCAGCCCCTCCCCCAGTAGAGTGACCGATCACACCAATATTGGCTAAATCTAATTTACCTTTCAAAGGAGAACTATTTTGCTCTGTGTTCATCATTTCTAACTGATCAAGTGTAGCTTGAATATCTCCTGCAAATGTTTTTACTAACGTATTAGCATAAGTTAAAAAGTTAGGAGTTTCTTCACGATCTGGTAATGCTCCATCATTAACATAAGCTACTTCACCATCATTAAAAGCAGTGACAGCTGACCCGTACGTATGATCAATTGCTACTACAACAAACCCATTACTCGCTAATAGTTCTGCAACATCTGTATGAACATTTCTGAATCCTGTCCAGCCATGGGACAGAATAATGACTGGGTATTGTTCCTTTTCATCACTAATAGGGGCATTAAGGTAGGAATTCGACTTCACTAAAGACGTGTGACTAAGAACAAAGTCCGGAAATCCCATTAATTTCGAGACACCCTCGGCCACTATTTTACCGTCCTGTAGCCACGGGACTTGCTCATACGAACCTACATTTTGTGCAGGATACCAAACTTGTAGCTTTATCTTTCTATTGTTGGTTATATCTTCACTATAAATAGCCTCCCGACTATCATCTATTAAGTCAAATGATATCGTACCAATTTCATGTGGTCCTGATGGTGTAGGAATTTTGTATACAGGGAATGCATAGGAAAATAACACTGTTAATAGGAATCCGCTTATGACAATAGGCATACTCATTCGTATCAGTCTTTTGTCATTTTCCAACCTTCGCTTCTTTAATAATCCTACTCGAAATAATATTGTAATTAAAAATTGAAACAAAATAATAATGTAAACAGGATAAAGCTGCCATCTTATTCCTTCAAATAACACATGTGGAATAAACGCAAGTATTGCTAGAAAAGGTATTAATTTTGCTATTTTCATATTCCCAAAGCTTTTAAATATGATAGCTACTATTGTTAATAAAACAAATAGTAACATGAGAACCTCTAAGACTCTTATTTTTACTCCCCCCCCAAAAAAACTATAGTGTTTTTATTATATCTAATTTTCTATTAATCTGCCTGTTAGAACATACAAAAGGTCAAGCCCCTCTTTGCTATATGAAGGCTGACCTTCTCTTTCCAATAACGATCCTTGACCAACAATATAGCAGCTATGTGTTTAAAATCACTCCCCCATTTACATGTATTGTTTGCCCTGTCACATATCTAGAATCATCAGAAGCTAAATATACAAAGGCTGGTGCAAGCTCAAAGGGCTGCCCAGCACGTTTCATCGGTGTTTCTAAACCAAATTGTGTTACTTGCTCTGCCGAAAAGCTCGAAGGAATTAGCGGGGTCCAAATGTAGCCAGGAGCGACATTATTTACTCTAATTCCATGTTCAACTAATGATAAAGATAGCGAGCGTGTAAAAGTAGTGACAGCCCCTTTCGTAGCAGAATAATCAATTAAGAATTTTTGACCTTGAAAGGCTGTAATAGATGCCGTATTAATGATTGAGCTTCCATTTTTTAAATACGGAAGTGCTGCTTTTGTCATATAAAATATTGCAAAGACATTCGTTCGAAATGTATTTTCAAGCTGTTCAGATGATATATCAAGAATGCTTGATTGCACGTATTGAACAGCAGCATTATTGATGAGAATATCTAACTTTCCGAACGTTTCAATCGTTTGCTTGACTACTTGCTGTGACGTTTCTTCCTTACGTAAGTCCGCACTTATGACTAAACATTTTCCTCCTAAGCTCTCTACCCTTTCCCTCGTTTCAGCTGCATCCTGGTGTTCATTTAAGTAAACTATCGTTATGTTGGCACCTTCTTTGGCAAAAGCTATGGCAGTAGCTCTACCAATTCCACTATCTCCACCTGTGATGATAGCAACTTTATTGTGTAGCTTATTGCCACTTCGATAATGAGGATCTTCGGAAATTGGCCTCGGTATCATTTCATATTCAAGCCCAGGATGAACTTCTTGATGCTGTGGCGGAAATGCAATAGGAACCTGTTGTGTTACTTGCTTAAACCCGTAATATGGGTATTGCGGATACAAATGATCGCCTCCATTTAATTGAGAGTGCTAAAGCAAAATGGACAAAAAATCAAAGAATTATGTTATATAGGCATTCGTTTATATCATATTATTTTTCTCAAAAAAAGTTCCTACCAACATATCCCCCATACTACTTATAATAGGTTGAAATGTCATATCATGATAACCCTCTAACAGAAAAGTAATTAGCTCTATGAGTAAACTTTGTTGCTTACTTATATACGTTTGTCATCTTTAACAATGAAGAAATACCAAGCATGCCAGCTGTATACTTGCATAGGTTGTCAGTCGATAAAGCAACAATTAGTGCAAAACCTAATGTAATAGCTATCATGCTCAATGTTTCACAAAGTCGTCATAATAATTTTATACCAATCGTTTTTTTACACAGTATAATTAAATTACATTAAGTTTGTGATAGTTTTCACAAACTTAACTTATTCATTTACAATTAACATAACAAAAGGAGAGGTTTCGAATGAAACAAAAAAACCGTTGGTTAATTGCTTTATCAGCGATTGCCATCCATATTTCAATCGGTTCTGTATACGCATACAGTGTATATAAAAAACCAATTCATGATGAATTAGGGTGGAGCAGTACTGAAACTGCCCTAGCATTTACAATCGCTATCTTTTGTTTAGGAACATCTGCAGCATTTTTTGGCAAGCTAGTTGAGAAGAAAGGCCCTCGTTTTTCAGCTATCGTTGCAGCCATTTTATTTTCAACAGGTCTTATAGGGACTGGATTTGCTATTCAACTTGAATCATTATATGGCTACTATTTAACGTATGGATTAATTAGTGGAATGGGATTGGGAATAGGTTATATAGCACCGGTATCTACATTAGTTAAATGGTTCCCAGATCGCCGTGGTTTAGCTACCGGCATGGCAGTTATGGGGTTTGGTGCAGGTGCATTAATTTGTAGCCCAGTAGCGAACTATTTAATTGAGAACGTTGGATTATCACAAACATTTTTCATTCTAGGCATCACATATTTTATCCTCATGATTTCAGGAGCATTATATATAGCTCGACCTGAAGAAGGATGGGTACCAGCTGGGATGAAGGAAGCGTCAGAAAAAGGAAAAGTAAAAATCAAAGCTGACCTTGCTCAGCTTACAGCTAACGAGGCAGTAAAAACAAAACGATTTTGGATGTTATGGTTAATGATGTTTATTAACATATCTTCAGGAATCATGCTCATTTCAGTTGCTTCACCAATGGCTCAAGAAAAAGTAGGTATGACAGCTGTAGCAGCTGCAAGTATGGTTGGTATTATGGGCTTCTTTAACGGTGGTGGACGTATCGGCTGGGCTACTGCATCAGATTATGTAGGTAGAACAAATGTGTTTACGATATTTTTCTCAATTCAACTCGTAGCATTTTTAATCTTACCAACAGTTTCAAGCCAGGCGATATTTGTTACATTAATTTTCCTTATTTTAACCATTTATGGCGGAGGATTTGCCTCTTTACCAGCATTTATTGGAGACTTATTCGGTACAAAGCAATTAGGTGCAATTCATGGGTATTTATTAACATCTTGGTCTATGGCAGGCGTGTTTGGACCAATGCTCGTTTCATATATTAAAGATACAACAAACAGTTATAATGCTACATTTTATATATTCGCAGCATTTTTAACAATCGCGTTAATTACTTCTTTCCTTATCCGAATGGATATTAAAAAAATTAAAGAGCAACAAGAGCCAGCTTCTCAAAAAGGTAAATTAAAGCAACAAGTTGCACAGTAATTTAAACAAAAAGCTCTTTTCGTCACCTTAGTTACTAAATAATACTCAGTTAGAAGAGATGTTTGTCTGAAAGACATCATTTTATGTAGAAAAGATCCCTGTACAAAACGGTATTGTTAACTTCGGTAATTTTAAGAAAGAACTGTCATTGATGAAAAATGTTATTCAAGACTTCAAAGATAATAATCATCTTGTCATATTTATGAGACATTTAGATGATGCAAAAGAAAGTCCGTTATATCGACTTTCTGAAGGTGCTGAACTACACGGTTCATTAAATCACTATGCTGACTATGTTTGGAGAAGCATACGCCAAGCTCAATCTTCAATACTGAACTCTCCAAAACATTAGATGACTTAGGTGTATATAACTGGCTTTAATACTGAGTTTTGTTGTATGTTTACGGCTATTGCTGCCTTTGATAGAGGATAAAAAGTGACATTTATTGAAAATGCCACTGGAACTGTTAATACGGATGAAACATATGAAATGCCAGGGATTTTATTGGAACTGTTTTACATTGGTCGAATGCTATTGAAGTATTAGACTACGATGAATATGTAGAAGAATATAACAGAGAAAATATCACATAAGCGAAGGGGTGCCTCGGCATCCCTTTTGTTATTCACCAGTAATTTGAATAAACACTACCTTCAAGTAGTTACCTTCTTCAAACTCTTTCAACGTTCTAAAGTCTTCTGGGAGAGAAAATTGTTCAATTATTTTGTAACGCCTCCCCATTTCTTTAAAAGCAATTTCAATAAATTTCTTAAATTTATTCATATTGAAGGCACTTGAATTCGTTGAAGCAACGATAATCCCGTTATGTTCGGTGATTAAAATAGCTTGTTTTATTAAATCTGTATAATCCTTCGCTGCGCTAAAAGTAAATTTCTTTGATCTGGCAAAACTAGGAGGGTCTAGTATGACTAGATCAAACTTTTTCTCCTTTTTCACAGCATACTTAAAGTATTTAAAAACATCCTCTACGATGATGTCGTGGTCTTTATAGTTAATTCCATTCACTTCAAATTGTTCTATTGTTTTACTTAAGCTTCTATTAGCTAAATCAACACTCGTCGTTTTTGATGCACCACCAGAAGCCGCAAAGATCGAAAATGCACCAGTGTAGGAGAACAAATTTAACACTGATTTGCCTTCTACATATTTATCTCTAATCGTTTTCCTCACTTCTCTTTGGTCTAAAAAAACACCAACCATCGCTCCATCATCTAAGTAAACAGCAAAATGAACACCATTTTCCTTTACTAAAATTGGGAACTTACTTCTTTCACCTGTTACAAAGCCAGCCTCTTCAATATATTTTCCGTCTGTTGCAAACCTTTTTTTCTGGTATATCGCTTTATAGTCAACAAGCTCGCTTAACGCTTTAATGACATATTCACGAAATGTATATATGCCTTCACTATACCAATTAATGACATAGTAGCCATCGAAATAGTCAATTGTTATACCACCTAAGCCGTCACCTTCCCCATTAACAACCCTAAATGCTGTTGTATCTTCATTACCGAAAAAATGACTTCTTGCATGTAGCGCTACTTTAATTTTTTCCTTAAAAAACTGTTGATTAAGCTGTTCACGACTATTTCGGGTTAAAATCCAGCCATATCCTTTGTTTTGTTTGCCATAATAACCTCTTCCGATAAATGAGTTTCGATCATCGACAACCTTAACAATTGTGCCCTCTTCTTTCAAATCATTGATATTGACAATTGCTTCTTTCATAATAAGCGGATAACCATTTTTAAATTTGTTTATATATTTTGGTTTTACCTTTAAACGTATCTCAGCAGCCATCGTGTCATCCTATCTTCAAATTTTTATGATCCTTATGCTAATAAAGTTTTGCCATCTTATCCTACCACAAAACAAAAAGCATGTCGTAGAAATGTAAGATCTACAACATACTTCTATATTGAATAATTACAACTCTTATCTAATCTACATTATTTCACAGTATAAAAGGTTTATAACGGTCAGATCCCAAGGAAAACAACAATTAATGTGTATATTCATACCAATCTGAGTCAGTTGCTGGCATCCCAATCGTATATGTGTAGGAAAATTCAATGATATCACCAGTTGTTAAGCCATTAATTGTATACTTCCACGTCCCAGCAATATTTGTCGTACTTACATTTTGCTGTGCACCACCATTAATCGTATAATGTAAGTCTACAAAATTAGAATCTTCTCCTGTTGGTGTAAAGTGAAATGTCGCACTATCACCATTGTTTTCAATGTCGATTGTAAAATCTTCATGGCTAATTGTTCCGTTATCTGGATTACCATCTATTGGTGGTGCCTCTGTTGTAACATCTATAGTACTTCCAACTGATTCATTGCCAGCAGCATCTTTTGCAATGACTTCTAAAGAATAAGCCGTGTCTCCTAATAGTCCTGTCATTTGATAGGTAGTTAATGCTGTATTGTCAACGTACACTCCGTCTTGGTATATATCATAACCTACTACTCCTACATTATCAGAAGAAGCATCCCAAGTAATTGTAATTGTCGTTTCGCTTTGTGCAGTGCTAATAAGGTTCTGAGGAGCGGTTGGTGATTCTTCATCATTTGGTAAACTTCCTGTATCCGCTCCTACAACATAACTGTATTCTCCAGACTCATATGCAGGTTGACCTAATGTGTAAGTATATGAATGATCTACTATATCACCTTCGCTCAATCCTTGAATTGTATATTCCCATGTCACACCATTTTCGACCATCCGTACGTTTTGCTGTGCACCATTATTAATTTTGTAATGTAAATCAACGAAATTTGACACATTACCAGTTGGTGTAAACTTAAAAGTGATATCTGTTCCTTGATCAATTATATTAATCGTATAATTATCTGTAACAATCTCATTATCCCCACCACTGCCTGGTGTTGCATCAGTTGTTATTATTAATTGATTACTAGCTACAGATTCATTCCCTACTGCGTCTTTTGCAATGATCTCAAATGTATAGGTTGTATTTGCTGTTAATCCAGTTACTTGATACGCTGTCGCTGCTGTCGATCCAACATATACACCATCTTGATATATATCGTAGTCTTCTACCGCTATATTATCTGTTGAAGCTGTCCATGTTAAATCAACTGTCGTCTCACTCTTACTCGTAGAGTCCACATTTGTTGGCGCCGTTGGTGCTTCATTATCATCAATAGCAGGATCTGTTGTTACGATTAAACTAATACTTGGATTAGACAAATTACCTGCTGCATCTCTAGCTAAAACCTCAAATGTATATGAAGTATCTCCTGTCAACTCAGTAACCTGATATGTCGTATTAATAGTGCTCGCAATTTCAGACCCATCTTGATAAACGTCATATGCTATTACACCTATATCGTCAGTAGCCTCTGTCCAAGTTAGATCTACAGTGCTTGCAGTTTTTTCAACTAGCTGTAAATTCTCTGGTCTGCTAGGGGCTTCTAAGTCAGGATCAATATTTCCTCCAGGAGGTGTTGCAGAGCAGCTACCACCTGGGCTAACTGCAGTTTCTTGAGCCATTTCGTTAGCTGGAACTACTAATTCAAAGCAATCAGAGAATGTTACTGTTTGCTCAACATCTGATGCATTATAAGATACGTATGTGTTATTCCCACCTTTGGAGAATACAGAATATAATGGGCTATTCGCTGTAATATCAAAGTTTGGTAAGCCATACACATCTAAAGATCTTATCCAATGATACGTATGTGCCCTCGTTTCGCCAAACTCTACTCCAACCGCTGGGTCTACTTCTGAATCCTCATCCTTCCATTTTGCTAACGCTTCCGCTGGATCATACAATGCATAGTATGACACTAAAATGTCCTGCCACGTATCTGGATTATCTAGACCAGGCCAACCATATTGAGCTTTTTTCTGTAAGTAGTTTGGAAACTCTGCATACGTATTATCGTAGTTACGCTTCACATAATTTGGATCCGTGCCTAGATATAGTGAAGCAGGTGTAATCGGCAACATCTGAATCCCATGTGCTTCTATTGGGTTCTCTGTCCACCAAGTAGTATGGTTATATTTCCCTCCCCATACCATTACTGCATCATCATTTGAAAACTCTGGTTCAAATACATCTCCATAAATGTCAAACCAGTAATTATTAATAGCTTGCTGCTCAGTTGTGAACATATAAATACCAGCATCTCTTATTTCAGAATTTCCAGTCGCTTCCCCCCAAAGTATGAGCGAAGCCCAAGCATTCATCGCTTCAGATGAAGATTCATGGTTGTTCCCACCGTACCTCCAATCATCTGCATCAATGAACCCCATACCATTTGCCCAAGAATGACCGGCATATGGATCAAAATTTCTTAAAAATGGATAATCAGTTGAATTCCGATCTACTGTAGCGATGTCATCAACTAACTCATTAACCATACCTCCCCATTGCGAGTTACTATCCCAAGCGTTTGCTGTGTTTGGTTCCTGTAGAGCAACTTGTGCTGCTGCATAAATCCAATAACCCCAATGGAAATGGTGGTCATTTAATTCCGTATCTGAAAAGTAGTTTGCACTATAACCAATTAACGTTTTCCAATGATCATCATAATAAAAATAATTGTCTTCAATTGGTTGCCCAGCTTCATTATATTTTGTCGGTGTAAACCACCATTCTAGTGTTGATTTAATTGAGTCAATAAATTCTCCCTTTTTATGTTCATCGTTTAGTTGATCGGCAATTGGCATGATATTAGAATTACGACCTAAATTTTTCCCCATCCAATACGTATCATAGCCGCCATTACCACCATCTGCTCCAGCTTGAACAAAATTTGGATTCAAAGACATTCCATAATCAAAATATTGCCTTACATAATCTTCTAATTTTGCAATATCAGCAGGATCTGTAAGCTCTGGCATTGTCGGTAATATTCCATTGTATACGTATTGTGTACTAAAAGCCGTTCCAGAAATCGCTTTCATATCTCCCCGAATTGAATCATACTCGTATAAATACGCTGAGTTTGGAATAAGAGGGTTGTTTCTCCATTGATGTGGATATAACGCTGTAATTGTCTCTCTATTGGCACCTTCCATTGGTGTAGTTGTAATCGTATAATCCGTCGTTAACGTACTACTTGCTTCATGATAATTCCAATCTACTCTTGTATCCGTAATAAACGCAAAAGCACGCTCTTTATAGAAGTTAAACGTATTTTCACTACCGTCTGGTAAGCCAGCAACTGTAAAGTAATTTTTCCCATCTGGTAAATCTGCAACTACTTCAGTTCCATTAACTGTCCATGTAGAACCTGCTGGAGCATATAGCCCATAGTAGTTTGTTTGACCATTATTATCTACGGACAACTGTAAATATGCATTATCATGCTTTAAAATCGTTGTTGGATTTTTAAAAACAACTTTAGGCTCTCCACCCTCAAATGTGAAGTATGCATACGGACTTCCATGAGCAATCGTTGCTTTCATATTTTTACTACCGTCTGGACTTGCCATTAAAATGTCAGCCGCCCAATCAGAAAGTTTATCTGCTCGCGCATCTACTGGAGAAAATGTTGTCGCTTGAACCTCGAGATCTATTTGTCCAGGTCTATGCTCCCTTTCTAGTTCATTTTCTCCATCCAATAATGTATTAACAGTTTTAGGAGGGTTACTTATTTCAAAACCAGTTGGAGTTGCTTGGTATGACAAAGGGTGTGCATATAATGCCCCTGAATATTGATACCATAATACTGAGCTAATCCAGTCATTTGTAGGTATTGGCTTCCCATCTAAATTACTCGTCGAATAGTCAAAATCCTGTGGCGTTCTTCTTGGGTGAAGTTCCCACCCATACAATTGCGTCCCTTTGGCAACTGTAGAATATCCACCTGCACCAACGGGTACATCATTTTCTGAAATTTCAGCTGTAGCTGGTAAAGATGGGAGCACAATAGACGTAGTAATTGTAACCGCTGTCAAAACAGATAATATTTTTTTAAATTTCACTCAACACACCCCGTTTAATAGAATATAGTGAAATAATCATAAGAGTTTAAACTTACTAAATGTTTCGTAAATTTAATTTACAAGACTTTAAAGTGAACACAAAGTTTACTAGTTTCCCCCCCTCTATAAAAAACTACACCGTTTAAAAAACGCATTACCGTTACATGAATATCATTGCAAAATACACCATATTTGTATATGCAACTTTCGTCATAAATTGTCGAATAATGCTAAAGAACGAATTTTTTCGTGAAACTATTCACTATTTATAACGCTGAGCTTCATGAAATCGTATGTTCAAAACGTGTAATTAATTTAAAACATATGGGATTCACTTTAAAATATGCCTAGAAACCCTAATATAGTAAAAAAATTTTCGTGTGTGTTTTATAGTCTAGGTAATTTTACCGGAAAAAATAAAATTACAAATAACTACCCACGCGAAATAATTTCGAAAATAATAATTATAGACTAGCTAAGAACTTTGAACCTTTCCTACACAATCAAAACAAAAAAAGACATAGAAAAAAGCAAAGAGTAGCTTGCTACTTATTGCTTTTTTCTATGACTTTAAATTTAGTTATAATTGTTCTAGTATAATCGACAAGTTGTTCATTTTCCTGAATGCTAAATACCATAATAGCCTTTTCAAAATATGTAATCGCCTCATCATAACGCTCCAGTTTATATAATGTAAGAGCCTTATAATATAATAATTGTCCATGTAGATATAAGCTATCATTTTCCTTACAAAGGTTAATTCCTTTATTAGCTAGTTGAATAATTTCTGTATATGACCCGGACTGATACAACAATCGAATATAATTGTAATAAATTTTTTGCATTGTCTGAACTTTTATCGCAGCTGGATACCTCTTAACAATATTAAAAGCTTGTAGAAAATATGGTTTTGCTTCGGACCATTTTTCTTCTTCAGTATGAATACTTGCAATGGCAACTAATGCTTCAATGTCTTCTGAATGATATAATCCTTGAGTATGTTCATCTGTAGATAAAGTTTGATTTAAAATTTCTATAGCTTTTTTAGCGTCATGGTCAAGAAAATAACAACACAACCCTATATGATAATTCATAAATTTTTGCATTTTAGTAGAACCCATGAACGGATTTTGTTCCTGTTTTTTTAGTAACTGACGTATTTCTTTATAATCATTTTTATCCCTTGCCTCTTTTATGAGCTTTATCAATTCGTCTTGATACTGGTACATTAAATTTTCCTGAACATCAAAGAAATAATTAATATCAACTCCTAATCGAATAGCGAAGGCATGTAATATTGTTGCAGATGGGGATATTTCGCCTTTTTCAATCATGCTAATATAAGACTGAGTACATATACCTTCAGCTAACTTTTTTTGAGAAATTTTTTGAAACTTTCTCAATTCTCTTAGGTTTAATGCTATTTTTGGTAATAGGTTCTCTGTATTCATGAAAACAAATTCCCCTTTCCATAAAAAAATCAATATGTTTATATCAATTGACGAATTCTGAAGAAATTACGAGCATGATAGTCCTAATCTCTCATAATGCTCATTTATGACAAATTTATCATTAGACGGTCTATAGTAAAATATAATTAATTATTGAGAGGTGGGATATGTTATGAAACGTGTGAAGAAAATCATTTTAACACTTTCTGTGAGTCTAATAATTGTTGGTGCGTTAGGGTCGACAGCTCTAGCATCTCCAAAAGATGAGAATTTACCACCAGTATTGTCTATTACTAGTACAAAATAATAAGGTTAAGAAATTGAACACCGTTAAATTATAGAAAAGCGGTGTTTTTTTGCTGTTTTTGCATTTTTTTTCGTACTAATAAATAAACACGAATAAAACTAGATTCCGTCGCACCTTTGCTTCCATCAAACGATGACTGTTGATTAAAACAACATCCTTAATTTCAAGTTTATGAACAATAGCAACAAAGTTTACAAAAAGAGTCTTATTTTTCAAAAATTCTGAAGAAATTTATGTAGTACTAGTCTACCATAAAGAGGATCTTTCTACTATAAATATATTTATGTAATTAGCATCTTAACACTGTTGTAAAGAAACATGGCTTCACACCTGCTCGTTCCCTACTATGAACCATTAATGTAACAAATCCTTCTAACTTCGTTACACCCTCATCCGTAACCACAAAGATCAAAATCTAATAAAAAAACAGTACCACAACCTCCTTTTTACCTATTCAAATATTATTAACTAGTAACCAAATTTATGAAAAAGCCTTCAATTAAAACATGAATCATTTTGTTACTAAACACGATAAAATTAGTTAATTAGTCGTATTTTTATTTTATCTATAGTATTTTTAGCCCGTAACTTAAGTAGCTTTTTCTTCTACAAATGTCAAATTTTTTCGCCATACATTGACATCCTTTTACATAATCGTACAATAAGATTAGAATTTACCACTCTAGTTATTATTATCATAAAATGCAAATCTAGTCAGTATTCATACCATACTAATCATTTATATATTGAGATAGGAGAGAAAATGATGGCCAAGGATACAAAGAGCAATTCAAGAGGTTGGTTAAAAGGCGTCCTATCTAATCAAAACCAGCCTGAACAAAATAATAAAGATAAAGAAGAAAATGTATCAGAGGAAATGGTTGAAAAATCACTTAATGACGATAAATTGGAGCAATACGACAAAAAAAAGAAGAATAATTTACTATTGAAGGATGAGCAAGACAAAGTAGCTTTAGATTTAATTGTTTCTTTGGAAAACATGCTACATGACAGACAATTAACTGTCTATAAAAACAAAGGGCTTGAAAGCCAGTTATTTTCAGCGAATGAAATGATAGGTCGTTTAAAACATAGCCAAGTAAAGAAGGAACAAATTTTATTAGATAAAGATAAAGAAATTCGCGAGTTAGAGTCAAACCTTACGAATAAACAAATGAGTTATGATCAGCTCCTCGAAGATTTTAAAGACTATCAAAATTCATCAAAAATAGAATTTGACAACATAACAAATCAACTAGAAAAAGAAATGAATAAGTACAACAAGCTCAAAGAGGAAACGACTAACAAGCAGTATGAACAAATGATGCTAATCAAAGAGCTTGAGGAAAAAATTAGAGATTTAGAAGTAGAGAACCACAAGTATGTTGAGCAATACAAGAAAAGCCAAGATGAAAAAGCAGAGTTAATGCAAACGATTAGTGATTTTACAGATCGTCTGTCTTTTTCGTTCTCTCCAAAAGCAACTACATCTAATACAACAGAGTAAACGCGAGCATGTAGCTCTTTATCGCTAGGAGAGAGGGGGACAATATGTCAGTCTATCACGGTAAATTATTAGAGTTATTATCAATAGAAAGCAAGCTGAACAAATCTTTTTTACGAGTTAAATATTCCTTTGAACAAGATATTGAACTCCTTTGGGAAGTTGATAATGAAACAGCTATGAGCTTAAAATCATCAACTGATTTTTCTGGTAATTGCAAATATAGATTATCCTTTCAAAACTCTTGGAATTCAAATATTCAGCAACATATAAGCTACATCACACGAACGTATAGAAATCATAGTGATAAAGTCTATTTTTCTTGCTCTAATGAATATGTACAATTGCTAAAAGCTATTAAACAATCCAAACAAATCAAGCAAGTTTTTAACGATAAACTGATACCCGCAGCCATTGACGAAGGATTACTAGAAAACACACAACAACCAAAAGGCATAAATCTTAGTCATAAACTACATAAGGTTACATGGATAACTGCAGTGGCATTTATTTTCATTTCGACGCTATTGCTAGGTTTTTCCGACAAATCATATTTTAATATTAATTTATTATCTAAAAAAACACCTGTTTTAGCAGAAAATGTTGACAAAGCAACTATTGAATCGCTTCCTATAATTCATGAACCTCCTGTAACAGAACATATTAAGGAAACCCATACTGATTTATCCGAAATTCCATTCGTACAGCTTAATGAAGAAATTTCCTATAGTATTCCGGATGGAAAAGTTGCATTAACGTTTGACGACGGTCCTTCTACATATACAACTAAGATTATTGACATTTTGAAGGAGTATAATGTTGGTGGTACGTTCTTTTTCACAGGTGTGAATGTTAAGAAATATCCTGAACATGTAAAATACGTACAAGCTAACAGTTACTCAATCGGTAGTCATTCGATGCACCATACAGAACTTATAAATCTTTCTCTACACAAGCAAGAAAATGAAATTATTCAGGCAAATCTACTCATTGAAGAGATAACAAAAGAGCCCGTAACTCTATTTAGGCCTCCTTACGGTTCTAAAAATGATTCATCCATTGAGCTCATGAATAAACATCAAAATAAAATGGTGCTCTGGAACAAGGATCCAAAGGATTGGAAGGTACAAAACCCAAATGATATCATCAGTTATATTCAAAACTCGAACCCTTCTGGATCTATTATTCTTCTGCATGAATCTCAAGCAGTCATAGATGCTCTACCAAGTATAATCAGTTATTTACTTAATGAAGGATTAGAAGTTGTAAGCTTAAAATAATCGAAATAAAATCGTGTAAAATGTGGAGAGTGTGCTCACAACTTATTGAAAGACTCAACAGGGGGAAAAATGGCCCCCCTTTTTTGTTACAGCTAGTCCCCTGCTTTTACCTTCATTTCTTATTTTTTTCTCATTACCTCTCTATCTAAGTTTCCTATATAGATTGTTTAAACATTCGATTCTCACTTACCATCAAGTAAAGTAATCTACATGCATAACTTACTTATGTACCCCAATAACACAAATCTTTACATCTGAATAATCCCTTATCACCATATTCCTCCAATAAGATTACGAAAAATAGCATAGTAGATTTTTACTTACTTGTGATAAGATGATTAAAAGAATAGGCTTTTTTCGTACTTTGTTTCTTTATCAACAAATTTGTACCATAAGAAGTGCTTTTTTATGTTAGTCCTCAAGTTACAGAAAAAATGTGCCATGAACTCAACAATTATTACGAAAATAGCCAAAGAATAAGAAACAAAGGAGATTATTCTCTTGCAGAAAATCGTTGTTTTCATACTTAGTTTTGTTTCTGTCGTCCTATTCTATTTCACATTTCTTTCGGCAAGTAAAGTGTTTCGAACTGATTGGCAATTACCAGAGACATTAGCTAAGGCAGAGTCAGACTATAGACTAGTTCTAATTACCCAAGATCTAGATACTCCTTTTTGGGTTAAGGTTGGAGAAGGTGCGCTTGAACAAGCACAAAATGAAGAGGCAAGTCTTGAGATTTGGGGCAGTTATGGTAATAACAATGAGGATTTCTTGAAGCAAATTGAACTTGCTATCTATTCACAAGTTGATGGCATCATTGTTCAAGGCTTTGATACAGATGATTTTAAGAATTTAACGAAGATCAAAGCTGCATCGTATGGCATTCCAGTTATTACAGTTGCTAATGACGTTCCGATGAATGAGAGCCTAAGACGGACATATGTCGGCTCTGACCAATACTTAGCAGGGCAGCTAATAGCTAAGCAGTTAATATCAGACATGGGAGACAAAGGGGAAGTGATACTCATGTTTGACCGTCAGCATCAGTATTATCAGGAACAACGATTAGAAGGTATTAAAGATATTTTAAGCTTGTTTCCACACATAGAGGCTATCGAAGCAGAAACCTCTCTAACTAGGGAGAGCGTTAATGCGACAACAAAAGATATGTTGAATAAGTTCCCTCATGTCGATGCTTTTATTGCTGTGAATGCCAATATTTCTGAAACAATGGTTCTTGAGATAGAGAGCAGATCTCAAGTCGAACCTTACTATATCTATTCTTTTGATGACGACCGAGAGTCGTTATCACTTCTTAAAGAAGGAAAGCTCGATGGAATGATAGAACAATCACCTCACGAGATGGGAAAACTGAGTGTAAGCCTTATTACGCAATGGCTAAAGGATGAGAAAGAACAACTTAATTTAGATGGCTATTTCACAGATATAAAAGTTGTAAAGGCAATGGATGTGCGATGAACAGTCTACAAAAGAAAATATGGGCACTAGCCACAGTCATTCTATTCATCATGGTAGCAATTTGGATTTCACTCACCTATTATAATCAAAAAACCCAAAATCAATATAATGATATCCTTGAACGCTATTTAAGTATGAATGAGGTGTCAAGTGTCAGTCAGCAAATGGTCACAGATTTGAACAACTATTTACTCAATCCTTCATTAGCAAATTTGGAAGCGCTTCAACTAAATATAAATAAACTTCAAAATAAAAAAGATGAAGTGTCTAAATTTAGAAATAACCAAAATGATTTTGCCTTAACCAATTATGAAAATTTAATAGATAGTCTCGTTGAAGCAACGGAACGCTCACTTCTGTTTCGTACAGAGAAAGAAACAGAAGATTATTTAGAAGTATTAACAGAGGCTACACACATATCTAAATATATATCTGAGATGACACTCACATTAATTGACAAAGAGCTAAACACATATGATCGTTTCTATCGTGGAATTATTGAACAATCAGAAGAACTGAAAAAGCTTGGAATTTGGCTGTTATTGTTAATTACCTTGTTGCTCGTTCAATTCACTTACTGGTTCTCCTTGAGAATTACTAGACCAGTAAAGAAGTTGACCCAAGCCGCTATTGAATTATCAAAAGGACGATTCAATTCTAAAATTGAAGTTGATTCCAATGATGAAATTTCGTTTCTTGCTAAGATGTTTGATCGTATGCGAATAAATATTAATAACTTTCTACTGGAAGTACAACAAAATGCACAACTCGAAAATGAACTGAAGGAGAACAAGCTCTTACTACAAGAAAGCCAGCTCCATAGTTTACAAAGCCAAATGAACCCTCATTTCTTGTATAACACCCTTAATACAATTTCCAAGAAGGCATATATGGAAGGCTCTGAAGAGACTAGTGACCTTATAGTAAGCGTTGCCAGCTTATTGCGCTATAATTTAAAAAGCTTAGACAAATCTACTACTCTTGCTGAAGAGGTTAACATTCTTAAGCAATATATTGATATACAAAAAGCAAGATTTACCGATCGCTTACAATTTCATATAAATATAGACGAAAAATGTCTAGATTTACAAATTCCAAGGCTAACGTTACAGCCAATCATTGAAAATGCGGTAATACATGCTATTGAGCCAAAAGAAGAAGGTGGCATCATCTGGTTCCGTGCAATCAACAGTATTGACGAAGTGACAATTGAAATTGAGGACGATGGCCCTGGGATGAACGAACATAAAAGGAAGCAAATATTAGAGGGAAACAGTATCGATACCGAAGGACACTCAACTGGGATTGGCATGAGTAATGTTGGTAAACGGTTACGACTTTTCTATGGCTATGAAAATATCATGGATATTGAAAGTACGCTTGGAATAGGTACAAAGGTTGTGTTGAAAATTCCGAAGAAAAGGAGAATCGAAAAACATGATGAAACTCCTAATCGTTGATGATGAACAAGTAGAACGAGAAGGTCTAAAATACATTTTAGAAAAAAACTTCTCAGGTCTTGTTATTGAGCAAGCAAAAAATGGACAAGCGGCTATCGAGATGGTAGAAGAATTTTCACCAGATTTAGTCTTAATGGATATTCAGATGCCAGGAATAAATGGACTTGAAGCGATTGAGCGAATTAATAAAGATCACCCACATATTAAATTTATTATGATCACTGCTTTCGCCAAGTTTGATTATGCCCATACAGCAATGAAGCTCGGAGTGAAGGACTATTTACTGAAACCAAGCAAGACGAGTGAAATTATAGACACGGTCGGAAAAGTACTGAGCCTACTCGAACAAGAAAGACAATCCATGGCAATAAGTACGTTTCAACAACATGCTCTTCAAAAAACATTACCCATCGTTGAAACCGATGTAGTGACACAATTGCTCTTCGATCATATGCATGACATACATTTAGACGAGTTAATTCAGCTATTAGACATTCAAATGTCAAACGAAAAATTTGTAATGAGCGTCCTGCTTCCAAAAGGAGCAGAACGTTTCTATTCGGCTATAAAAGAGAAGGTAAGAAAGACAGAACGAGGTTGGGTTGGAGCCTTATATGGTCGCCAATTGCCAATTATCGTGTTCAGACAACAAGAGAAATCATTTCGTTTACAAGCAGTTTCTCTTGCTCAATCCATTCTATCTATTCCGAAATCTACTAATAACAGTAGTTGGTTTATCGGTATAGGAAATGTATGTCATTCTTTAGACAAAATACGCCATTCTTATCAGGAGTCACTAATAGCAACTAAAGAGGCTAAGCCTCATGTAAGATTCCGTTTTTATGCCGATTTACCATCACATGATATGAACTCAGACGATCAAAATTTAAAACAACTGGAAAAGAAGCTATTTGATCAAGTTCGAAATGGGAAATGGGAGGAATTCTCTTCATATGTGATAAATTTAATCCACCGCTATGAGAGTGAAAAAACAAACGTAATGCAATCACAGCAACGTGTACTAGAGTTGCTTTGGATTGCATCTCGCGTGTTAACTGAACTGGGAGTTGAGCCATATACCCCATTGTTCTCGACACAAATACATGATTTTCGACAGCTTCAAGCTGAGACAAGTTATTTACTTGATTATATGTGGCAGTCCTACGTAGATTATTGTAGTCAATTAGAAGATGACACGATTCAACAAATTAAGCAGTACATTATTGAACATTCCCATAAAGAAATTTCGTTAGATAAAATCGCACACAAAGTTGGGCTAAGCCCTATTTATATTAGTAAAATGTTTAAAGAACAGCTTGGGGTGAACTACATCAGCTTCCTAACAGAATGTCGCATCGAAAAGGCGAAGAAGCTGATGATTAACCCTGACAAAAGCTTAAAAGAGATTACATTCGAAGTCGGTTATCACGACCCAAACTATTTCAGTAAAGTGTTTAAAAAGCTGTGTGGCGCTTCACCGACCGAATATCGTAAATCACTTATCGGAATGAAGGAATAACCAAGTCGTTAAAAAACTTCAACATTTTCTTTATCGGTGGAGGTATGCTCCATCTGATTGACATATCCACCTGTATCGCTGGGAGCTAAAACTGTTAATAAGAGTTTTCCTTTCAGTAGAAAAGGAGCGAACTATTCCTATGAAACGGTTATTTTGTCAAGGAAGTCTACTATTGTTCTTTTTTGCTATGCTTGCACTGACTACAGCATGCGTAAATGAAAGAGATTCGACCACAAATTCAACTCTGCCAGAACAAGAACAAACGACATTTGATTCTGCAGACGAAGAAAAAAAGCTTAAAATTGGCTTTTCTATGGATACATTATTAGAGGAGCGTTGGTTAAGGGATAGAGATCGCTTCAAAGAAGCAGTAGAGGCACTTGGCGCAGAAGTAGAAATCTTTGCTTCAAATGGTGACGATGCTTTGCAAATCTCACAAGCAGAAAAACTAATTAGTCTAGGCATCGACATACTCGTCGTTGTTCCGCACAACGCAGAATCAACAGCAATGATCGTTGAAAAGGCCCATTTAGCTGGTATTAAGGTGCTTTCCTATGATCGACTAGTGAAAAACGCTAAGCTTGATTTATACGTATCATATGACAATGAACAAGTAGGTGAGCTTCAAGCGAAAGCAATTACATCATTGGTTCCAAAAGGAAATTATGTATATATCGGCGGAGCAGAAACAGATAATAACGCCCATTTATTTAGAAAAGGTGCATTTAACGTCCTCAAGCCATTCATTGACAGAGGAGATATTACGATTGTATATGACCAGTGGACAAAAGATTGGTTACCTGAAAATGCCTATGAAAATATGAAAGCAGCTTTAATAGCGAATAATAATCAGATTGATGCTGTCATTGCTGCTAATGATGCAACCGCTGGAGCTGTCATTCATGCACTCGCTGAACAAGGGCTTGTAGGTGAAATTCCAGTTTCTGGTCAAGATGCCGAGCTTGCTGCTGTTCAACGAATCGTTGATGGAACACAAACAATGACTGTTTATAAGCCAATTATTGATTTAACAAAACAAGCGGCTGAGCTTGCTGTTAAGCTAGCAGAAGGTCAAGTTGTTGATGTTCAGACTACCATTAATAATGGGAAATTCGAGGTGCCTTCTGTTCTCCTTTCACCAATTGCAGTAAATAAGCATAATATCGATGAAACAATTATCGCTGACGATTTTCATTCTATTGAAGAGGTATACGACAGATAACAAAAGAATTTATTATTCACAGACCGCCTGGATGCATCCTGGCGGTTTTTTACACTTCCAGTAGATACGCATTTTTATAAGTAAGCTAGCAACTTACTAAACTAATATTAAAAAAATACAGATAATATTAAAATTGTGCTAATAGAAAGCGTTTTCATCATAATGTCTGACTGCTATATTGGAGTTATTAAGACACAACTTTAATTCGAAAGGGGATTTTTGATGAAAAAGAGAATTATAGCGGCCATCGTTGTCATGATGCTTGCACTAGTAGCTGTAGGCTGTGGTAGTGCTACTACAGGAAGTGGTAACGATGTAAGTATCGGTATTGTTTTACCTACGAAAGATGAACCTAGATGGGTACAAGATGAGCAAAGGTTTAAAGATGCATTAGCAGATTCAGACTATTCAACAGAGATTTTATTTAGCCAAGGATCATCAGCTAAGGAAAAAGAAAATGTTGAAACATTACTTAACAAAGGAATCGATGTCTTAATTATCGCTCCACACGATGGGGCAGCTGCAGGATCTGCAGTTGAGGCGGCTAAAGAAGATGATGTTACAGTTATTGCATACGACCGCTTAATTACTGAAACTGAGGCTGTAGATTATTACGTTACATTTGATAGCATATCGGTAGGTGCAGCTCAAGGACAATTTTTAATTGACAATGCTAACGGCTCAGGCACTCCTTTATATTTATATGCTGGTGCTGCTTCTGACAATAACGCATTCTTGTTCTTTGAAGGAGCATGGAGCGTACTTCAACCAAAGATCGCTGATGGCACTTTTGTCATCGCAAACTCTAGCGAAGCAGAAGCTTTAAAAGATAAAGCTGAGCTTTCACGTGATGAAATGGGTAAAATACTAGGACAGGTTACGACAAACTGGGATCCAAATGAAGCGAAAAACAAAGCTCAAACACATTTAACAGCTGTTGGAGCAGATATGAAGGGTGATGTTGCAGTTCTTGCGCCAAATGATGGAACAGCACGCTCTATCGCTGATGTATTTGAATCAGATCCTGAAGTTTCAAGCTATTTAGTAACTGGTCAAGATGCTGAAGTAGCTTCTATTCAATATATTATTGATGGTAAGCAAGCAATGACTGTATTTAAAGATGTTCGTACACTTGTAAAAGATGCAATCGGAATGGCAGTTGATATATTAGACGGTGGTACGCCTGATACAACTGGTTCTTACGACAATGGTAAGAAAGAAGTAAATGCAAAACAAACTGATGTAATCGTCGTTGAGGACGTTAACGTTAAGAGTGAGCTCATTGATTCTGGTTACTATGAAGAGAGCGAATTTGAAGGTCTAAAATAAAATGCGCATGCTTTATGGAAATAGTGATAGATACGTCTGTCACTATTTCTAATTATTTTAGTTGTTTTCGTAAGGGAGGTTAATCATGAGCGAGTATATTCTAGAAATGCATCAGATTACGAAGGAATTTCCAGGGGTCAAAGCGCTCAGTGATGTTAATTTTAAAGTAGAAAAAGGGGAAATACACTGCTTAATCGGTGAAAATGGTGCGGGAAAATCGACACTGATGAAGGTGCTTAGCGGTGTGTATCCATACGGAACGTACGATGGTGATATTGTTTTTAATGGTAACGTGCAAAAGTTTAACAAAATTAACGATAGTGTCGATACCGGAATCGCTATTATCTATCAAGAGCTTGCGTTGTTTCCTGATTTATCAGTTTATGAAAATATATTCGTTGGCAACGAAGTGGACCGTGGAAGTGTAATTGATTGGAATCAAACAATTGTCGAGTCCAAAAAAATGCTAGAAAAGGTAAATTTAAAAGTTAATCCTGAAACGTTAATTAAAGATTTGGGCGTAGGAAAACAACAGTTAATTGAAATTGCAAAAGCGTTAAGTAAAGAAGTAAAGCTTCTTATTTTAGATGAGCCAACTGCTGCCCTTAACGAGGACGATAGCGAAAACTTACTGAATCTATTACGAGAGTTAAAGGGACAGGGCATTACTTGCATCATGATTTCACACAAGTTAAAAGAAGTCATTTCAATTGCAGATAAAGCAACTGTCATTCGTGATGGACAAACAATTTGTACATTAGATGCAGCTAAGGGAGAAATGAACGAAAACACTATTATTAAGAACATGGTCGGTCGAGAGATTACAGATATTTATCCGAAGAGAAGTAAGCAAAAATTCGGTACGAAAATTCTCGAATTACAAAACTGGTCTGCGTATGACCCGAAAATTGGTCGAGATGTTGCTAAAAACGTCAACCTTCATGTCAAACAAGGGGAAATTATCGGTATCGCAGGTCTTATGGGATCCGGCCGTACTGAACTAGCACTTAGCATCTTCGGAAACTCTAAATCTTATAAGCTACAAGGGGATTTAATCGTTGACGAAGTGCCACAAAATTTTAAACACACGAGTGATGCAATCAAAGCAGGAATTGCATATGTCACTGAGGATCGTAAGGGTGATGGCCTTTTCTTACTTCAGGACATTAAGAATAATATCTCTGCGGCAAATATGAAAGGCATCTCTTCAAAAGGTATTATCAATGACAACGAGGAAATTAAAGTCTCAGAAAAATATAAAGATTCTTTAGGAATTAAAGCATCATCCGTGCAACAGCTTGTCGGTAAATTAAGCGGTGGTAACCAACAAAAGGTTTCATTAGGTAAATGGTTGTTTGTTGGTCCTAAGCTTCTTATTCTAGATGAACCGACACGAGGTATTGATGTTGGAGCAAAATTTGAAATTTATTCCGTCATGAACGAACTGATTAAGGAAGGAATGAGTATTATTATGATTTCTTCTGAGCTCGGCGAGGTTTTAGGAATGAGTGATCGCATTTATGTAATGGCAGAAGGAGAAATTAAAGGAGAGCTGCCAGCAAATGAAGCCGATCAAGAAAAAATTATGCAGCTTGCTACGCAATAGGAGGTTAAGTGTATGAAGTTATTCCATGAAGCAAAGGATTTAATAAAAGAAAACATTCGTGATTACGGTATGTATATTGCCTTAATTATAATTATGGTAACATTCACCATTCTAACAGATGGCTTATTTATGTCATCTCGAAATATTAGTAATCTACTAGATTCAGCTGGTTATATTGCTGTTTTAGCTGTCGGTGTTATGCTTGTTATCGTCATTCGTCACATTGACTTATCGATCGGCTTCTTGGCGGGATTTCTTGGTGCTATCGCAGCCATCCTCCTCATGGAAGTTGGGTTACCAGTATATGTAGTCATTCCTATTATTCTAGTACTTGGAATTTTAGCAGGCTTAAGTACAGGTTTTCTAGTAGCTAAAGTAGGAATTCCTTCCTTTGTTGCCACATTAGCAGGATGGCTCATTTTCCGAGGGGCAATCCTACTCGTAACTGAAAAATCTGGTACAATTATCGTTCAAAATGATGCTTTTAATGCAATTGGTAATGGATATATTCCCTCTATTTTGCAAATTAACGGGTTACATTTTCTTTCATTACTTGTCGGTGGTTTAGGTATCATATTTTATATTTATAGCGCTATTTCGAACCGCAAAAACAAAATTAAGTACAATTTTGAAGTTGTTTCTAAGGAAATCTTCATTTTACAATTAATTTTTGTTTCAGCTATTATTGCGTATATTACATGGATTTTAGCAGGCTATAACGGCTTCTCTTGGACGGTTGTCATTATGCTGCTTGTTGTTATTCTGTATCATTTCTTTACGACTAAGACAGTGCTAGGACGCCATATTTATGCGGTTGGTAGTAACCCAGAAGCTGCACATCTTAGCGGAATTAACGTCAATAAAATTATTTTTCTCGTCTTCGGTTCAATGGGTATGCTCTCAGCGTTATCAGGAATTTTGTTCACCGCTCGTCTACAATCAGCTACAACAACAGCTGGTACATTATTCGAGCTTGATGCCATTGCAGCGGCATACGTCGGAGGTGTATCTGCAGCAGGTGGGGTCGGAAAAGTAACAGGTGCAATTATCGGTGCAATCGTTATGGCTTCCTTAACAAACGGTATGAATTTAATGGGGGTTGGAATTGCACCTCAATATATTATCCGTGGGGGCGTTTTAGCTCTTGCCGTTATCTTTGATGTCATGACTCGTAAGCAAAGAGCTTAATCGTTGTTGAAAATTAGCAGGGGCCAACCGAAAGTTTCATATACAAGGGGCAGAACGATCAGAAAATGATCGTTCTGCCTTTTTATTTAGGTTCTATAATAAATGTTGGGGTTTATACACAATTTGAGTGCATAAAAAAGAGCACGATATCACCCATTCTTTTATACTTGAGTTGTCGAGAAACAAGTATGAAATGGGGATACG
>NZ_JBPXRQ010000029.1:0-68338 GCF_051842895.1 Cytobacillus sp. Hm23 | reverse complement strand
ATCCCCATTTCATACTTGTTTCTCGACAACTCAAGTATAAAAGAATGGGTGATATCGTGCTCTTTTTTATGCACTCAAATTGTGTATAAACCCCAACATTTATTATAGAACCAAAAAAACCGCCATTGTGTTTTAATGGCGGCTTTTTTTATGTTGCTCAAATCAGCTTAACTGACATCCACTCCAATCAAGAGAGAAGGTCTAATAGTGTGAGGAGTTCAGTCAATTATTAATTGATAAAATAATACATCTTGCCAACTGTCAAACTTGTAACCAACTTCTTTAAAGGAGCCAATAAATTCAAAGCCGAATTTTTCATGAAGTTTAATGCTACTATCATTTCCTTTTGTGATACCAGAAATGATAACATGAAAACCTATTTGTTTAGCTCTTTGTAAAATTTCATTTACTAACTTTGTGGCCACTCCATGTCCTCGTGTATTTTCATCTACATATACTGATAATTCAACAGTTTTAGCGTAAGCTGCTTTTTCTCTAAATGCTGATAGGCAACAATAACCTACAACCTTATTTTCAATCGTAGCTACAATTAGAGGATAATCACTTTCATATTTAGAAAACCATTGTTGTCTTTGTTCGAGTGTCTCCTCTGTTAAATCAAAAGTTGCAGTTGTAGTTATAATTGCTTGATTGTAAATGTTTAATATACTCAAAAGGTCGTCTTGGTGTGCATCTCTAATAATAACCATCGTCTACTCCTTATTATAAAATTATAAGAGTGTGTATATAGCACGTGATATATTGCTATATTATGATGATTATTGGATTTTTTCAAGATGATAATGAGTGTGCAAAAAGAAACAGCAAAATTTTATCAGAAAAATAATTCGAAATAATCAAATTTTATTGTAAATGAATGAGTATTCATTTACAATAAAATTACCAGTATTTTTATTGGTATTTTAATAAAGGGGTGGAATATATGGCTGTAAAAGAAGAGTTGAAAAATCTTTCTGACAAAATTAATGAAAATCCTGAACACATTGAAGGACTTGATTATGTTTATCAATTTCAAGTATCTGGCGAAGATGAAGGGGCGTATCAAGTAGCATTTTCAAATGGAGAGCTATCATACAATGAAGGTGAAGCTGAAGATCCATCTTGTACAATTCAGTTATCTGGAGAAAATCTAGTAAAACTGATACACGGTAAATTGAATGCAACATCAGCTTTTATGATGGGACAACTAAAAATCAAGGGAGATTTATCTCTTGCATTAAAACTACAGTCAATTCTACAAAAATATCAATAATAACAAGAGTAACGCCTTCATTTACATTGTGATGAGGTGTTACTCTTTTTAGATTGCTTTTCCTGTTTCCACAAGTTTTTATTGTTATATGAAGAACATCTTTTATAAAACACCTTTGATCAAAACTTTTTATAAAAATGGCATACTACTTCCCAATAAAAGAATCCATTTTGATCAATCTTTTATTCAAAATGGATTCTATTTATCGTTCTTGGGGTCATAACGCAACAGAAAAATCTTACAATACATACCACCAACTAAAAACGGTACCGCGAGACGTTATTCTCACTAAATACAGATTCTGGTTCAGTTACTCCCGATGCCCCAGTTGCTCCTATCACTTTATAACCCATGCTTCTAATTTTTTAACTTCATATTTTGTTTATCTACTTGCGACATATCTATTATAGCCTTTTAGAGTATTCAAGAATTTAATTGACAGTACATTAAATTTATCTGGTTGATCAACGTTCACAACATGACCACTATCCTCGATAATTTCAAGCTGCGCATGATTGCTCTTCTTCACTACTTCCTCTACTGGAAGTAAGAACATATAATCTTCTTGTCCCATGATATACAAGGTAGGAATATCCAACTCATTTTCTTCAAACTGCACCAACAATGGAACTACATCCTTCGTTAACTTAAACCACTTAACAAATTCTTTTTGACATAGCTTCTTTGCTTGATTAACAAAAAGCAACCGAGATTCCTTATGTCTTTTTTTAGGCATTAAACACCAAGCAAATAATTTATATAACCACATATACGGAACAATTTTTTTCCCTACATTTCCCAAGAACATTAAGGTTTTTACGCGGGTGTTTAACCGTATAACAGCACCACCCAAAATCATAGTTTTAACTCTATTGGGCTCAATTTCTGCAATATTTCTAATTAATATCGTCCCTAATGATATTCCCACAAAATGTGCATCTTTAATGTTTAGGCCATTTAATACCTCAATAATATCTAAACTTACATCGGAAAAAGAGTAATTTCTTTTCAAAATCCCTCTATCTTTTGACTTTCCGTGTCCCCTTAAATCTATTAGTAATACATTAAAGTGCTCTTTAAATGCTTTTAACTGTTTATACCATACTGTTGAACTTCCTCCCGCACCATGAATAAAAACCACCCAATCATGAGCATCGCTTAATTTAAATCTCTTAGAATAAAGCATTATCCAACAACACCTTTCACAAAATACAGATTAATGGAAAATAAAAAACCACAAGCTACAGTACACCCCAATGTACTGTTTTTTTTGTGGTTCTTCCACTTTCTTATGAAATTTGAGTCATTACGAATTTAACAAAGCAATCCTTATACTTTTTCCATTGTTACAAAGGAATAATGGATTCCCTGGTTTTCATCATAATGTTTTTCTTCTTCGGTAACTATGAACCCTTTAGGGACTTCAAAAAATGCATCGCCTTCTATAACTAAATCCACTTTAGTTAAATAAATTTTATCAACATAAGGGCTAAATAATTTATATACTTCACCACCGCCGATAACTATATTTTCTTTATCAACGGGTAAATACTTAATGATCTCATTAATAGAATGATAGACATGACATCCTTCTTGTTGATAATTTCTTTCTCTTGTTAAAATATAATTCTCCCTGTTAGGAAGAGGTTTCCCAATCGAATCAAATGTTTTCCTACCCATAATTACATTTTTACCTGTAGTTTTGCTCTTAAAATATTTTAAGTCATTTGATAGATTCCAAGGGAGTTTGTTATCTACACCAATTACTCCGTTTTTACTTACAGCGACAATTAATGAAAAACTCACTTATGAACACCCTTTCTAAATTCCAAGAATCCAATCACCTAATTGTCAAATTACTATTATTCTAGCAAAGGATAGACTAATTGACGAATTGAAAAAAATTACAAAATAATTCAGCATCTACCTAGATCTTCCTTTTGAGGAAAGAAAAACGTTATTGGCTAACCAACAGAAAAGACAATACATGTACATGCGTTAATTTTATTAATAGCAAAACACTGTTCAACGCAAAAACAGCCGAGCCCAATAATATCTTAAGTAGGTATTATTGAGTCCGGCTTTATATGAGCTACTGTAGATGACTGCCTATTCACATCCATCTATACTACAATTCATCCCAGTTGAAGGAGTTTTAGCAGTTTCTAATTGTTTATTAATAGCACGTTCAATTGATTCTGATGATTGCACACCTGATAGCTGTTGATCTCCTATTTGGATTGTTGGTACTGCATGGATATTCGCTTCTGTATAAGCGTGTTGAAGTTGCTGTTGATGAACTTGCTCATATTTTCTTGAAACGAGTGATTCTTTAAATTCAATTGCATCAAGACCAATATTTTCAGCAATTGAAGTTAATATTTCAACATTACCTATATCTTGTTCAAGTTGCCAAAAGGCACGGAATACTGCGTCAGCATACTCATTTCCTTTACCTCTTTCTTTTGCAAACTGCAACCCTTCGTGTGTTAAATGAGTTCGAGGGTGTGGAGACATTTCGGGTAAGACCATTTCTACACCTATACGCTCAGAGAGAGGCTTTACTGAATGTTGCCATCCTGTTTGAATATAATTGCTTTCTGGTCTAAGTGGTTCACTATTTCCTGGACGCAGTTCATATGGCATCCATTCGATTTCCACATCTTTGCCACTCGTTGCTTCTAGAAGTGGTTTTTTTGCTAAGAAACAAAACGGACAAACAAAATCTGAATATACTTTCATCTTTACAGTCATTTTTTCACCTTCATTTATAATTTTTTTACATATAATGTCTTAGTAAGTATACAATGAAGGCTTTAAATATGCTAACGATATACATGTTAACTATTGTTGAGAGTTTTATTCAATATTAGAATATCCATATACGGGGTAGTGATCAGAAAATTCATTGTACTTATTTATAATTGCGGTCCATGTTGGTGATTTAACATTAAGCACTTCATTAGTCCAAAAATCAGGTTGTTTATGATTTTTTTCTATGAATATATAGTCTAAATACCTTTGCTCTCCATCAGGAAATTTATAGGCAACGATTTCATTTGTTTCCGGATCAAATGTTGAACTATGTCCAGTAAATTGTGTAGGTTCGTTGACATTTAAAGTATCAATCAAAGATTGATATTCATCAACATTATACCGGTTTACATTAAAATCACCGCCGATAAACAGTACCTCATCTAAGTGAATGTCCTTGTCTGCTATAAATTCTGCTATTTCTTGGAATTGTGTTTTTCGAATTCTATTTGCCTCATCATTGCCACAGCCGGTATCATCAGCTTGGGCATGGGTACCTATAATATGATAATAATCGTCTTCTTTTTCAACCTTCACATAAACGAATCCTTTGTTAGCTAAATAATCTACACCACAGCCTTCTTCAAATACATATTGAACTTGCTCAAGAATTGGCCATTTAGAAATAATTGCTACACCCCCATCCTCTGGAACTATATTCGAGTAATGACCTAGCGTTTCATCCCAGCCATCTTTACTTCTTCCTAAAACAGGAGTTTGAAACGGGTACTCTTCCGCTATGTTATTAAGTAATATTTTCGAAGAGTTATTATCATATAGCTCATTAAATATGATTGCATCCTGATCTTTTATGTAGTCTGCCTCACTAATAAAAGTCGCTCGATCTTTTTGCCCCCAGCTGGAAGTATAAGTAGGCATAAGAAAAACATTATGTTGTAACAATTTAAAATCATTTGGATAATGATTTGAAGCGTATGATTGATTTAAATTGATCGTTATTCCAACTAAAAAAGCGCAAAATAAAAGAATGATATACTTTTTCATTTGTCAAACCTCCAGTTTATTTATTAGGCTGTTTTCGGATAGATAGTTGTGTTCGTACCAATGTATTAACACGAACACAACTAAATTTCTGTACACCTTTTCTTTTATAAATCGATGACTGTACGACTTCTTTAACTTTTAGTTATGGAACGAAAGCAACAAGGTTTAAGTAAAGAGCCCCTTATTATGTTTGTTTGCGTATACGCAAACTCATTAGAATAGTTAGATAGCAAGTTGATGAAAAATTTTCTACGTGTCTAACAGATAGTAGGGAAATAGCCAAAAATAAAGAGACGGTATAACATAACTGTTATCCGTCTAAAATTTTTTAGTACAATAAATTTTGTGTTCAAATAATATCTACTATGATGGGTTATTTACTTTTGATTCTTTCAATGAACTAAACCAACCATCTAGTGACCATTGCTTACTTCCATTAATCGCTAAATATAATGCCATAGCTAGTAATGCAAGATCTAATTCATAGCCAGCCATAGACCCATTACCCGTAAAACCAACATCGAGTTTTACTTTAAATATTGCTACAATCATAATAATGCATAGGAGACTGCCTGCAATTCTTGTTCCTAAGCCTAATATGAGTGCAGCACCCCCAATTACTTCAACTAATGCTACAACATAGGCAAAAAAACCAGCTATCCCCATACCGTCAAACCAAGTTGAAACCTGATCAATTCCTGTTTGAAACTTGTCAAGTCCATGAATAAAAAAAGTAATACCTAAAACGATCCGTAAAATGATTGCACCTAACTCATGTTTGTTTGTCACGGTAATCCTCCATTCCTAAATTTTATAGTCAAATAAGAGAGATAAGCCTACGCTACATTATATTTTGCTGATAATTGATTATGACAATGGGACATGCTTAAAAATCATTTTCATCATTTAGAATGAAGATGATGTAACAACTAGTAATGATTTTTATTCAAGTCCTGGAATAACAACAAAGTAATAAAAAAAGCGAAAAGAATTCGTGAATTTGTTTCGTAAAATTAAGATGAACAATTGAAGGGAAAGCCTAGATTAGTAGCTAAAAAAGCCTTTACAAATTTAAAAAAACTGTTAATCTTAAACTATGGAAACGCTTAATATTCTGATGAATACTATATAATTTACGAAACTATTCGGAGGAGGATGGTAACTTAAAAAATGAACAAAGGTATAAAATAGTCTAATATCAAATATGTTGATTATTATTTGCTGTTCTCGTATAGGGTGTTGTTTTTTATACAAAAAACACGTATACAAACTAAAACGACATCTTTATTTGCCATTTTGGGAACTATAGCAAGTTTACGAAAAGAGCCTTCTTAATTAGACTACACTTTTTATTAACATTTTGACGTTTTCTCCTAGATTTTATTTATGTCAGTATGACTGACAATCATATTAGAAAAGGGAACTGGCTATGAAAGTAACTATTAAAGATATTGCAAAAATGGCAGGTGTCTCACCAGCAACTGTATCGAAAATTATTAACAATTATAAGGATGTAGGTGAAGAGACACGACAAAAAGTGCTTGATATTATGGAACAAACGGGTTATCGTCCATCTTATTCGGCTAGATCTCTTGCAATGCAAACGTCCAATATTATCGGAGTTATTTACGCAGGTAACGTGAATGCTGATTTTAATCATCCATTCTTTATTGAGGTTATGAACTCCTTTAAAAAGTCTATTGGATCATTAGGATATGATTTACTATTTTTTTCTAATGAAAAATTCAATGGTGGTAACGAAAATTATTTAGAAAGATGTCGTCACTATCAAGTAGATGGTTGCATTGTGATTAGCGGAGAAGAAATCCAATCCTCTATACTTGATTTAGTTAAAAGTGAGATACCATGTATTGGTGTTGATTTGCAATTAGATGGCAAACGTTCTTCTTATATTATGAGCAACAATGTAAAAGTAGGAAAAAAGGTAGTAGAGCACTTTTATTTATTGGGATATAGAGATATAGGTTTCATAGGTGGAATTAAAAATTCACCAGTCACAACTTATCGTTTGGAAGGATTTAAGAAAAAGATGGCTGACTTTGGCTTAGTTGAAAATGAAGACTGGGTTACCTACGGAGATTATTTTGAGGAAAGTGGCTACCAATGTATGCTGAAGATATTACAAACGCAAACATTACCTAGAGCAATATTTGCGGCCTCGGATTTGATGGCATTTGGAGCACTAAGAGCTGTTAAAGAAAGAGGGTTACGTGTGCCAGAAGATATTGCGATTGTTGGGTGCGATGATATCGATGCATGCAAATACACTGAGCCTCCATTAACATCTATTAAGCAAGACAAGAATAAGATAGGTAAATTAGCTGCCTATATGCTAGTAGATTTAATAGAAGATCATGTCCAATCAACTAACTTAATGGTCGAACCAGAACTTGTCATTCGGAAATCTTGTGGCTCTCATTTGGCAGAACATTAATTGATGTTCTGCTTTTCTTTGATCAGTTTCATGTGAATTTAAAATAATATAAGCTCTATCTAACCACTTAAGGAAGCTATATGAACGAGAGAAGGACTTTTATGAAAAAAATATCATTCATTGCAATTATTATGTTTATCATTATAAGTTTCGTTTATATAAAAGATTTATTGAGCGGTGGAGGGGAGTTAATGAACTTGGACAATGGATATGCTAAAGGCATGAATATAAATAACTTAAAGATAGCTGTTGAAGCTGGCTCTACACATGGCTCAACGAAAGTGATTGGTAATCCTGGGGAAGGTAACCATTTGGTTGTACTCATTTCACAGGACAAAGTGTTAGAACGAAGTGAAGGGGAGTTCGTTCCGACTGGAAAAATGTCCATTAATCCATACCAATCTGGTGACGATATTTCAGGTGTGGATGCCAGCATTAATAAATACATAGCAGTATATGAAGCGAATGAAAGGAATCAAGTCGTGAAAGCCGCATTAGTTCAGCTAAATAAAGACCAAGTTTCTCCTGAAAAGTGGGATTTAGTATGGGCTGATGAGTTTGCTGGTGAAGACATAGATGTAAGTAAATGGAATCACGTTGAAGCTGGGAATGGATTTGGTAATAATGAACTACAGTTTTACACATCAAGGCAAAAGAACGCACGTTTAGATGGGGAGGGTAATTTAGTTATTGAAGCCCATATTGAAAACTATGAACATAGGGAGTATACTTCAGCCAAACTAACAACTGAAGGTAAAGGTGACTGGACATATGGCAAATTTGAAATTCGCGCGAAATTACCAGAAGGACAAGGGATTTGGCCTGCCATTTGGATGATGCCAACCGATTATGAATTATATGGGAAATGGCCTTCATCCGGTGAGATTGATATTATGGAGCTGTTGGGTCATAAACCAGGAACTGTGCACGGAACAATTCATTACGGTGTACCTTGGACGCATACGGGGGGCTTTTTTACATTGCCAAATGAGGAAAAATTTTCTGATGATTTTCATGTTTTCTCCATTGTATGGGAACCAGGAGAAATACGTTGGTATGTTGATGGCATTTTATATTTAAAACAAAAGAAGTGGTTTTCTAAATTGCAAGATGCAAATGCAGATTTTAACTATCCGGCACCATTTAATCGTGATTTTTATATACAGCTTAATTTAGCTGTAGGTGGGAACTGGCCAGGTAGCCCAGATGAAACAACTTTGTTTCCGCAACAATTTCTAATTGATTATGTACGAGTATATCAATTGGATGGAGAGTATAGACAAGTTGATGAAAGCATTCAAAGTCGTTACTGATTTACATTACAATTTTGATCCTACTAATGTACTTCTTGAGGTTTCTAAACCGTTTTCGACTTTTTTCTTTATTTTAATAAATAAATAGCGTTCTTTTTTAGATAGTAGGTAATTTTACTATATTTTTTTTAAAAAAATGACTTTACAAGTAGGCATTTTTGAGTAATAATGAAATTGTAACGAAACCGCTTTCAGTGATGAAAGCAGAAAACATAGTATTTTATACACAAATTATATTTGAGGGGGAGAAACATGAGTAAGAAAGTGTTTTCTAAATTTGCAATGTTTACTTTAGCTATTGCACTTATTTTTAGTGTTGCTGCTTGTTCAGGAAATGATAGCGCTTCAAATGGCTCTAATGAGGGTACAAGTAATGAAACAACATCTACATCTAATGAAGGTAAGGAAGAAGAGGGCAAAGATAAAGTTACATTAAAAATGTTAGGTTGGACGAATAAAGCGGTAAATGATTATATTACAGAACTTAACGAAGCTTTCATGGAAGAAAATCCTGAGGTTGAAATTGAATACACAGTTACTGCATCAGACGATGTATACAGACAATTAATGCAGTCTAGATTAGCTGCTGAAGACGTAGATATTTTCCCTAACTTATCTGGATTTATCTTATCTCCACAAGAGTGGTCACCAGGAGCAGATGTACCAAACTGGCAAGAGTGGATTGAAGCTGGGCAAATTGCAGATTTAACTGGTGAAGCTTTCTTAGATAACTATAACGCTTCTGATATCGAAAATGGTGGTATGTTTGACGGTAAAGTGTATGGTGTTCCAGTAGGTACAACTGCATTTACAGGCTTATACTATAACAAAGATATTTTTGAAGAACACGGTTTAGAAGTTCCAACAACTTGGGATGAATTCGTAAACGTATTAGACACATTACAAGATAATGGTGTAACACCACTTGCGTTTGGTGGAAAAGACACTTGGCCTTTAGCAATCACTGTTCAAGGATTACAAGCTTCAATCTTTGACGATCAATTAGAATTCATTCAAGGTTTATGGACAGGTGACAATAAATTTACTGATCCGTTAGCATTAGAAGTATTAGAAAAAGCTCAAAAGATGATGGATTATGCAATCACAGGCTTTATGGGAATTGATTATGCTACATTACCTTCATTATTTACTTCAGGTCAAGTAGCGATGATGGGTGATGGTGCTTGGAAAGCGCCAGAATTAACTAAAGATTTCCCTGATTTGAATTTTGGATACTTCCCAGTACCAGGAAGTAATGATCCTGCTAAAAATCAAAGTCTAGCAGGAAAATATGATATGACTTATTTAATTCCAGAAAATGCACCAAATAAAGAATATGCAATAAAATGGATGGAGTTTTTCTCTGAGCCAGAAAATTACACAGAATTTATTAATGCTTCAGGAATGCTACCAGTACAACCTAATGTTGTAGCTGATAGTGAGTTTATTAATGAAATATCTCCATATTTACAAGAGTTCAAACTTGGTTGGGAACAATTGTTCATTAATAGACCAAACATAGGTGAACATCTTGATAATGCCGGTGTTCATGTTGAATATATTGCACCAGGTGGACCAATCAAATCAGCTCAAGAATTAGCGGAAATTCAACAACAAGAATGGGAAGCGGCTGAACAAAACTAAGCCTTTCTATAATATAACTGCTACTTAAGGGCCTGAAATCAGGCCCTTAATTTATCCCAAAACTACAAGCTATTGAAGCTCGTGAGGTGAGATTTATGTACCCTTTTGGAAAAGGGAGGTCTAGACTTTATCCATATCTCTTTCTACTACTTCCTTTATTATTATATGTTACTTTTTTATTTGGCCCTTCAGTTTTCACGGTAATTTTTTCATTTACTGACATTACTAACGTGCCAGGACAAAGTTTTTCGTTTATTGGCCTAGACAATTATAAGGAAATATTTTTCTCTTCGAACACTCCTGAGAGATATGAAGCAATATGGAGAACAATATATTTCGCAGTTGTTGTAACAATTGTTCAAAATTCAGTTGGTTTACTAATGGCTTTAGTATTAAATCAAAAGTTAAAAGGCGATAAGTTCTTTAGATCAGTATTTTTTGTCCCAGTATTGCTTGGAGTAACAGTTGTTGGACTAATTTGGCAACTAATGTTTAACCCGATTAATGGACCAGTTCAAAAATTATACGGCTTATTCGACTATGCAGACACATTCTTCGGAAGTTTCGAACATGCCTTTGAGTATATTATCTTTGTGCAAATTTGGATGTATATGGGTTATTCGATGCTCATTTTCCTTGCTGGATTACAAACTGTTCCAAAGGATCTATACGAAGCAGCCTATATTGATGGTGCTAATAGCTGGCAGTCATTTAAAAACATTACTTTCCCAATGATCGCTCCAGCATTTACAGTTAATATATTACTTTCAATTATTGGAGCACTTCAAACTTATGACATTATTATCGTTTTAACACGAGGAAACTTTAATACGAGTACGATAGGCTTCGATGTTTATAATGAAACCTTCAGAAGTGATTCTGTAGAATTAGGTTTACCAGCAGCTTTATCGATGATTCAATTTTTAATCGTTCTAATTTTTGTTGTTGTATCGCAACATTATTTACGAAAGAGAGAGGTGGGATAAGTTTATGAAAACATCAAAAACAATTAAATTGTTAAGTTATTCCACAGTATTTATTATGTTAGTTCTGTATCTTGTACCACTTCTCTTAGTTGTAAATACAGCTTTTAAGACAAATGCAGAGTTTATTATTAGTCCGAACTCAATTGCAGAAAACTTTAATTTTCAAAACTTTTTAGATGCATGGGAACAAGGATCCTTTTCGACATACGTATGGAACACCTTACTGTATACAGGTGTCTCGACTGTTATCGTTATCATATTTTCCATATTTGCTGCATTTCCAATTGCAAGAGGTTATGTAAAATGGAGCGGATTATTGTATATTTTCTTTACGATGTCAATGTTCTTACCAAACCCGCTCGTTCCTCAGTTTAGATTGATGGTTGAGACAGGGCTATATAATACTCAACTTGGTTATATCTTAATTCGTTCAACAGGATTTGGAGTCGTTTTCATTCTGTTTGTTGGTTATATTAAATCGATTAGTAAGGAATTAGATGAAGCAGCAAGTATTGATGGATGTGGCTACGGTAGATATATGTTTTCGGTCATCATGCCGTTGATGAAGCCGATTATCGCTACAGGAATCGTATTAACTGCCATTGGAACATGGAATGATTTGCTAGGGCCAATCCTCTACTTATCAGATAGTAAACTTTGGTCAATTTCAGCAGGTTTATTAAATTTCCAAGGACAATATGGTAATAACTGGCCGTTGCTATCATGTGGTATTTTAATTGTAGCAGCACCACTATTAATCTTGTATATCTTCCTTCAAAAATATATTATCGAAGGTACGATGTCTGGAGCTGTAAAATCATAACGTGAGGTAGGAGGGCATCCTACCTTTTTGTATATAAAAGGATGTTTTCGCATAGAAAGTTGTTTTTCATAAAAAAAATAATCACTTATACAAGTAGATTTCGTGCTATCTTTTCTAATTGAAAACGATGACCATCTTTCGAATTTGGTAACTATGGCAACAAAGTTTACGGAAAGAGCCTTAATAATAGCAGGTTTTAATATCTTTTATTACCCTACGTAAATGAAAATAATTATTATGTTGTCCACGCTAGTTCTTCGACTTAAGTGAGTAAAGATAATTTAGCCTTCCAAACATGATACAATTCTAAATAAACACATAACCAAAATAGATAAGTTTGTTATGATAAGGGGATAGCTATTGTTACCCATCTATTTTAGGATGGTTCCGAAAAACATTCGGGAATTTAGTTATATTGGAAAAAGCTGATATATCAATATTTTTTTATAAAAAATTGTATAGAATCCCTTTACATTATCATGAAAACCGTCGATAATTATACTGTGAATCGAAAGCGGTTTCGTTGCTCTGGTAAAGGGGTAATAATTGTAACGAATACGGAAATTGTAATAAATTATGAGACTCTTTTTCGAATACTGAAAACTGCATAAGATGGTGAATAGACAACAAGATGACCTTTTGCTAAAAAGACTTATATTTTATGGGAACAATTGGTCGTTTAATGAAAGAGGAGATGAATATAATGTTAGCACAAAAATCATTCCCTAAAGGCTTTGTGTGGGGAACAGCTACTTCTTCTTATCAAATTGAAGGAGCCACTGAAAAAGACGGACGTTCAGAATCGATTTGGGATACCTTTTGTAGGGTACCTGGCAAGGTTGTAAATGGAGAAAATGGTGACATCGCATGTGATCATTACCATAAAATTGAAGAAGATGTAAAATTACTCGCAGATTTAGGCATCAAACATTACCGATTTTCTGTTGCATGGCCTAGAATATTCCCAGAAAAATCAGTTGTAAATCAAGCTGGTTTAGATTTTTATAAACGCTTATTGGCCGAGTTGAAAAAATACGATATTAAACCTGCATTAACTATTTATCATTGGGATTTGCCTCAATGGCTTCAAGATGAAGGTGGTTGGGTTAATAGAAATATAGTTGATTATTATATGGAGTATGCTACTACTCTATTCAAAGAGTTTGGTAATGAAGTACCAATGTGGTTCACGCACAATGAGCCGTGGTGTGCGGCATTTTTAGGATATGGTGAAGGTGTCCATGCACCTGGACATCAAAATTGGAGAGAGGCGATTATTGCGTCGCATCATATCTTTTTATCACACGGCTTAGCTGTAAATAAATATAAAGAGATGAATCTACCTGGTGAAATAGGGATTGTACTTAATCTTCAGCCTGCTTACGCTGCAACTAATTCAGAAGAGGATATAGCAGCAACAAAAAGACAAGATGGTTATAGTAATCGCTGGTTCTTAGATCCAATTTTTTACGGTAAGTACCCTACTGATATGCTTGAATGGTTTAAAAGTGAAGTTGGTGAATATGACTTCATAAAAGAAAATGATTTAGCTACAATAAATAACCCAGGTGACTTTCTTGCGGTCAATTTTTATAGTCGATCAGTTGTTGCAACTGGAGAAGAGAACCAACTATTAAAGGTAAATCACATCCCGCAAGAGGGTGAGCATACAGATATGGGATGGGAAGTACACCCTGAATCATTATATGTATTACTAAAACGTCTGCAGTCTGAATATACTGAGCTACCAATCTACATCGCTGAAAATGGTGCTGCTATGAAAGATGAATTAGTGGCAGGAGTAGTTGATGATAAGGACCGTATTACTTATGTTCAATCACATCTGGAAGCATGCCACCGCTTCATTGAAGAAGGTGGAAATTTAAAGGGATACTATTTATGGTCATTTATGGACAATTTTGAGTGGGCATTTGGTTATGAAAAACGCTTTGGTATGGTATATGTTGATTATAAAACACAACAGCGTATTCCGAAGGAAAGTGCTAAATGGTTTACAGAAGTTATGAAAGAAAATGCCATCGTACAACCGGTATTAAAATAACTTAACATTATATTATTGATAGAAAGCAGGAACGTATTGAATTTAACAATATGTTTCTGCTTTTTTAGTTGGTTGTGTATTTAAGGTTATTTTGAATGGATTAAAATTTACTTCATTGAATTTTAAGATATACCTGTTCACTTACATAGAAGATATTGTGACAAAGACATAAGCGATTGCAACCATAAAAATAGTACCAACCAAACCTGCAATAAATGCTTTTATTCCATACAAACGGAATGACTGTGTATCAATCATAAGACCGAGGGCTGCCATTGCTGTTCCTATAAGAATATACGCAACCACTACTAGAAAATCACTTATTTGAACAGGTATACTAATAAACGTATTTAATATGCTCATAGATAAAAAGCCTATGACAAACCAAGGAAATGGTAGCTTATTTCCTGCCGGATTGTTATTAGTCATACGATACATGTGACCTATGAAAATTGCTATCGGAATCAATAACATTACACGAGTAAGCTTAATAATGACCGCAATATCCGTGGCGGATTTACCACGAACATCTGCGGCAGCAACTACATGTGCTAACTCATGAAGTGATAAACCAGACAGTATTCCATATTGGATATCTGATAAAGGCAACTTATCTGAAATAAGTACAAATATAAGTGTAAATAAAGTTCCTAATAATGCTATTACAGCAATACTAATCGTAATTTGGTCATTTTTTGCCCTCATCTGTGGAGCAATTGCTACAATTGCGGCTGCCCCGCAAATTCCTGTCCCACACGCAGTTAATAATCCAATATTGTTATCTACATTCACTCTTTTACTAATCACCATTATTACAATAATCGTAAGAACAACAATGATTATTAATCCAGTTAGAACGTTTGCTCCAATCTCAATAATTGATTTTATATTAAGACGAATCCCAAGAAGTATAATACCTAAGCGCAGAAGTTTTTTGCTAGAAAATTCAATTCCATATGAGTAATCTTGTTCAACTCCTAAAACTAAGCGCCACATGATCCCTAATATTAGTGCTATGACTAATGCACCTACCATTTCTAAATATGGTAGAGTCGCTAGAAATTTAGCAACGGTTGCAAGTATAAATGTTAAAAAAACTCCAATAAAAAATGGTCGATTATTTTCCTTTATACGTGATTTTCTGTGAATTTGCGGCTGATTTTCTTGCAGTAATGTCAAAAGGACCACCTCATTTCTTAAACCCATCTTACGTTGATAAAAAGAAAAGGGGAAATGAGATATTATTATGATGGTCATAGGAAATTCTAATAACAGCGTAGCCTTCTTCTACAAGTGTGTACATGATTTAACTACATATGATAAAAGCTGATGTTACATAAATTTTTTTAACTGCTTATTTTTACAAAATCTTGTATAGTTGTAATAAGTTAAATGCTGTTACAATCTTCTAGCATTTTATGCTTTCAGTTCAAAGTAAAGTGAGGACAAGAGATGAATATTGATGCGTTAAAAATTTTTGTTACAGTAGCAAAGTACAAAAACTTTTCTCGAGCTGCTGAACATTTAAACTTTTCACAACCGACTATTAGTTTACATATACGCAATTTAGAAGAAGAATTTAACGAACAGCTTCTTTATCGTTCTCCAAAATATGTTGAATTAACAAAGGCTGGTAAAGTGTTGTATAGAAACGCAAATAAAATTTTAACGTTGTATAGCAATACGAAAGATGAGATTAATCATTTAAGTAATATTGTAAGTGGAAGCATAAAGATCGGAGCAAGTTATACAATTGGAGAATATTTATTACCAAAGTATTTAGCGCAGTTTACATCTGCACACCCAGATGTTGATATTGAAGTTATGATTAAAAATACAGAAGAAATAACAGAGTTAATAAGACAAGCTCGTTTAGATATAGGACTGATAGAAGGTAAGATCGTAAACAATGATCTTGTTGTAAAGCCCTTTTTAGAGGATGAAATGGTTCTTGTTACATCTCCTTCATCACCAATCGCTTCAAAAGATGATATTTTACCAGCTCAGCTTAATAATCAAACTTGGATATTTCGAGAGATTGGCTCTGGAACTCGAGCATATAGTGATTATTTAATCAAGGAATGGAATTTATCTATTATGCGCTCTTATATATTTAATTCAAGTCAAGGGATTAAGGAAGCGGTTCTGAATAATCTTGGCATTGCTATTCTGTCACATATTATAGTGGAAAAAGAATTAGAACGTGGTGAACTCGTAGCGATTTCAATAAATAAAGCACATTTCACAAGAACGCTATCATTTATTCATCAAACCAGTCATTCATTTTCTATGGCTGAACGAGTTTTTGTGAACGAGATTTTAGAAAAATAGGATATGATCATTGTTCATATGAAAGATATATCGGATTATCTAGTAGAAATGAAGATATATCTTTATTTTTTTATAGTGTGTCTTTATAATGTTTAACAAATACTAAACATTTAGTATTAAATGTTTAGTTAAATAGAGGAGTGATTAAATGACACGAACAATGGTACTTGGGCTTCTTAAAGCTAATGGACCAATGTCAGGTTACGAAATTCAACGAATGATGGAATCATCGAATACAGAAATGTGGGCAAATGTGAAGCCTGCTTCCATTTACCATGCATTGAAAAAACTAGAAAAAGAAGAAAAGGTTGAATTAGAGACAGTTGAACAAACAGGCTTAAGAACGAAGTCAATTTTTAGAATTACAACGAAAGGAGAAGCTGAATTAAATCGTTTACTCATTGAGTCATTGACAACATCTTCAGTCGTATTTCCGACAGCTTTATATACAGCGTTAACGTTTATAGAAAATATTTCAAATGATGAAATATTATTATCATTGGAAAAACAGAAAAACGAAGTCATTTATGTTTATGAAACGATGAAGTCAGGCTATGCAGAGAAAGAAAAAATGATTGGGTCTATACCACATCAAGTGAAAATAATATTTGAAAATATGTATAGCCAATGTGAATTGCAACTGAAATGTATTAATGACATGATCGAGTTTGCGAGGGGAGGAGAAAAGAGTGGTAAAGAACAAGCAAAAAACATCAAATAAAACTGTGCTATTCATCGTGTCAATTGCGATATTTACCGATATGTTAATGTATGGTTTAGTTGTACCATTTCTACCGATTTATGCTACTGATCTAGGAGCATCTCAATCTTTCGTAGGTATATTGTTTGCTAGTTATGCTATTGCTTTATTCATAGCTACCCCATTTTCTGGAGCCTTGGCAGATCGAATTGGAAGGAAGAAAATGATTACGATAGGGCTGCTAGGCTTAGGGGTAACTACAATAGTATTTGCAATGTCTACGACTTTGTGGCTCCTTGTTGTAGCACGTGCTTTGCAAGGAGTTGCTGCTTCAATTCCTTGGTCTGCAGGGCTTGCGTTTGTTGCGGATGTTTTCCCAAGTGAAGAACGGGGGAAAGCGATGGGTATAGCTATATCAGGCCAATCAGCTGGCGTATTATTTGGCCCTCTATTTGGCGGCTGGCTTTTTGAATTAGGTGGGTATAAGTTGCCTTTTTTTGTGGCAGGCGGGATCAGCTTATTGACTGCACTTCTTAGCTTATTTTGTCTTCGAAGTATAACAGAGACAAAATCTGAGCGGTTCGTTTCATCTTTTGGCATACTTCGTCAAAGACAAATTCTTATCATCGCAGGAATCGCAGCAATAGGTGCAGCAGTTTTTGCGAGTATTGAGCCAACTTTACCGTTACGCATAACAAATAACTTACAGGCCTCACCAGGAATGATTGGATTACTTTTCGTTATCCCACCACTATTTTATGGAATAATAGCACCTATTATTGGGATTGTGTCTACTAAAATAGGACATGTGAAATCGGTCATGTTAGGTATTGTACTAGTTGCAATTGTATTACCGTTAAATGCCCTGCCACAATCCATCGGGTCTCAAGCGTTCACACTTGCCTTGTTAGGAGTTAGCCTTGGAATCGTTCTCACACCAGCTCTTCCTAAATTGGCTGATATATCAGAACAAGCCGGTGTTACTTCACAAGGTATCATATTCGCAGTCTTCAATACTGCATATTCATTTGGTATGATTGTTGGTCCATTAATGGCTAGCTTATTGACTGCATTCTTTGGACTTACGATCGCATATGCAACGATAAGTATTCTCTTCCTTATATACTTAATTCCTTTATACAAACTTTCAAATACTCATTCTAAAGAGGTTAATACACATGAATAAGAGGGTGGAACGAGTGAGTTATTCAAAGGTATTAAGCGAGTTTAATATAATAGAAGGCGTCCACGAGAATGAACATCGTATTATTATTCAGTTAGCCAAAAAGAATCATCCCTCACATTGTCCGTATTGTCTGTTATTGGCTAACTTATATAAATATGGAACTAGAAAACAAATGATTGTCGATATCCCTATTCGTTCAAAACAAGTAATTTTAGAGATTAACAGGAAAAGGTATAAGTGTAAAGAATGCTTTACAAGCTTTTGGGAACCTTTAGAAAGTGTTGATCAAAAAAGACTGATGACGACAAGGCTTGTGAAATTTATAGAAAGGGAGACTATGAAGAATAAATTTATAGACGTTGCTAGAGCAATAGGAGTGAATGAGAAAACGGTAAGAAACGTCCATAAAGATTATGTGAAAGACAAAGAGACTCATTAGCAAAAAAGAATGAAAGGTGATTCTAGGGATTATATAGTATGTGAAAAAGCCTATTCTTTTTAAGAAGGCTCTTTTTTTTGTTGTTATTGAGCGTACTTTAGATATCACAACTAATATTATGAAATTGACCTCATTTTTTTAAATGTGAGAAATGCCACGAAAGCTTTATTTATAAGTATTTATTTCTTAGTACAATAAAAAGATTACCAATACATCATTCCACAGTGAAAAAATCTACGAGGCTACGAATAGAGCCATAAATATTGCTTTATAGCGCTTGAAATGATAAATGGAAAGGTATAACTACTTAATCCATAGATTATACCTTCTTAGTTTAATAACAAGTATTGATATAAGTAACTAACTTAGATGTACTAAGTTAGTTACCTTCTATAACATCTGAAAAATTTCTAGAAGCGATCCAGGTGATCAAGTAGCTTAATAAACTACTGCTGAAAAAAATGATGAACCCTGGAAAGGTACTTGAAATGAAGTATATGCCAATTACTCCAAGTGCCATCATAATAGTTCTAATCGGATGTAGGATGCCTATAGAAAATGCACGTTGAATATATTGGAATATATTTAATTCATAATGAGCATATATTGGAAATAGATTTAGAATTGTTATGATAAATAATGCAGTTAGTAGCAATGTACTTCCAAGTAAGATAATACCTAAAGCACTATTAAGCGATTTCACGTATACATAATCTACGTATAACCCAAACCCTAAGACAATTAGTAAAAAACCTAACATATTTGCCTTCAAGAAATCACTTCGAAAATAACTCCAAAAAGTTTTAAAAATAGGGATGTCTATATCGCCTTGAATCCACTTTCTGGAGATAGAGAACATCGCGGTTGTCGCAGGGAATATGCCCAAAAAAACTAAACCAACTAATGAAAATAAAATCCAATAAAGATTAAGTAGTATGAATCGTGTAATCCACTCGGTTATCGTATAGATCCTCTCCATGTATGTAACCCTCTTTCTTCAAGGCTGTTAAAATACGTATACTACTTTTCTTCTACAAAGCGATGACAAAAAGCAGTAACCAAATATTCGATAAGAGCCTTCTTTAAATATCAGTCAAAAATTCAATAATTTTTGTACATATTATTTAGTATAGAATTTCAGCCTTTAATCAGTCAATAAACAGAAATTTCAGCATAAAAAAAGAGTTCTCTTACGATAGTCAATATTTAATTGAGATTTCTCTTATAGTAATCAAATAAAGAAAATACTTGAAATAGTAACGTAATTGTAATAACAAATAAAAACCCAGAATAGTATAAAAATAGCGATTGTAGTTACCTAGAGTAGGAAGGTGAAACTATTAATGTCAACGTTATTGGAAGTAAATAATTTAAAGACATACTTTTTTCGTAAAAAGAAAGCTATTCCAGCAGTTGATGGAGTTGATATAAAAATCAATAAAGGAGAAACAGTAGCCTTAGTTGGCGAATCTGGTTCAGGTAAGAGTATAACATCGCTTTCGATTATGAGACTAGTTCCGAGTCCTGGCGGAAAAATAGTGGATGGTCAAATTCTTTATGATGGAAAAGATCTGGTGGAAATACCAGAAAAAGAGATGCTGAAAGTGCGAGGAAATGACATTTCGATGATTTTCCAAGAGCCTATGACATCATTAAATCCTGTGTTGAAAATTGGTGAACAAATAACAGAAGTTTTAATCTACCATCAAAAAATGTCAAAGGCTGAAGCAAGAATTAAGACAATCGAATTATTAGATATGGTTGGTTTTTCCAGAGCAGATGAAATCATAGATGAATACCCTCATAGATTATCAGGAGGGATGAGACAAAGAGTAATGATTGCAATGGCTATGAGCTGTAATCCTAAGTTATTAATAGCGGACGAACCTACAACTGCTTTAGATGTTACTATCCAAGCGCAAATATTGGATTTAATGAGAAATTTAAGCAAAAAATTTAACACTTCAATTCTATTAATTACACATGATTTAGGTGTTGTTTCAGATATAGCAGATAGAGTTGTAGTTATGTATTGCGGCCAAGTTGTTGAGGAAGCAAATGTAGAGGAATTATTTGATAATCCACTTCACCCATATACTGAAGGTCTAATGAATTCTGTACCTTCCATAGATGGTGAAATAACACGCTTACAATCAATTGAAGGGACTGTTCCTTCCCCAGAGCACTTACCGAAAGGCTGTCGTTTTGCACCACGTTGTTCAAAGGCATTTGATCAGTGCTTTAACGAAATACCCTTATTAACGAAAAAGGGTTCCAGGTCTGTACGCTGTTTTTTACATGAAGAAGAGGAGGAAGGAGTATGAGTGTAACATCAGTTGAAAAAAGTGAAGCGGTTCAAAACGATCAAACATCACCAATACTTCAGTTACACAACTTAAAAAAACACTTTCCTATAAAAAGTGGCATTTTACAAAGAACAGCAGGTCACTTAAAAGCAGTTGATGGGATAAGTTTTTCCATTAAAAAGGGAGAAACATTAGGTATAGTCGGCGAATCTGGTTGTGGAAAATCTACAATTGGACGTACAGTAATTAGACTGTATGAACCTACAGATGGGAAAATCATATTTAAAGGTCAAGATATTTCACATATGCGTGAAAATGAATTAAGGCAAAGTGTTCGGAAAGATATCCAAATGATCTTCCAGGACCCATATGCTTCATTAAATCCAAGAAAAACACTTCGTTCAATATTAAGAGAACCTTTGAAAATACACAACTTGTATAGTGGAAAAGAGCGTGATGAATATATTGGTCAATTATTAGAAAAGGTGGGTTTAAATTCTTCCTATATAAATCGTTATCCACATGAATTTTCCGGTGGACAGCGTCAACGTATTGGGATTGCCAGAGCCATTGCATTACATCCAGATTTAATTATCGCTGACGAAGCTGTTTCGGCATTAGATGTATCTGTACAAGCCCAAATCATCAATTTATTAGAGGATTTGCAAGAAGAATTTGGCTTAACATATATTTTTATTTCACATGATCTAAGTGTTGTTAGACATATAAGCGATAGAGTTGGAGTAATGTACTTAGGGAACTTAATGGAACTAGCACCAAAAAACAACTTATATTCAAAACCACTTCATCCATATACACAAGCCTTACTTTCTGCTGTACCCGTAACAAAGAATAAGGGAACTGTTCCAAGAGAAAGAATCGTTCTACAAGGGGATTTACCAAGCCCGGCTAATCCACCGACAGGTTGTGTATTTCATACGAGGTGTCCCGCAGCAAAAGATGAATGTAGCAAGATTGTACCTCAAATAAATGAAGTGAAAAAAGATCATTTTGTTGCTTGCCACTTATATAAATAAATTTAGGGACACAAATTCTTAGAAGGGGGGAGATAAGATTTTATAAATAATTCTAGTCATTACTTTTATTAATTCTTAGGGGGGCGTAAAAACGTGAAATTGAGTAAATCAAGTTGGCTTTTATTAAGTCTAATGTTAGTATTTGCACTATTTTTAGCAGCGTGTGGAAATGAAGCAGATGAGCCATCTAATGCGCAAAAAGATCCTGTAACAACAAGTGATGGTGAAAGTGAAGGTGAAGAGGAAGAGGAAGTGGAAGAAACTGATGATTCAGCAACTACTAATGAACCACAATCTGGTGGAACGTTAATTATGGGCTCTATAGGCGGTCCAACTTTATTTAATTCCATCTACTCTCAAGACGCTTCAAGTGGAGATATTCAAAATCTTATTTTCTCTTCACCAGTTATTGCTAACCCTAACCTTGAAGTGGAATATGACTTAGCAACAGATATTCAAAGCTCTGAAGATGGCTTAACAGTTACTGTAACACTTAGAGATGATGTAAGGTTTCATGATGGTGAGCCACTTACCGCAGATGACTTAGTATTCACATACAGTATTCCTATAAGTGATGAATATATTGGTCCACGAGGTGGAGATTTTGAATCAATAGAAAGCATTACAAAAATTGATGAATATACTGTTGAATTTAAACTAAATGAGGTAAATGTAGGGTTTATTCCAACAACATTAAACTACCAGGTTTTACCTGAACATATATTAAAAGATGTACCTATCGCAGAATTAGGCTCACATGAGTTTAATACGAAAAACCCAATTGGATCAGGACCTTTTATTTTTGATGAGTGGAGAGACGGAGAGTACGTGAAAGTTGTGCGGAACGATGATTACTTTTTAGGCACGCCTTATCTTGAAGAGATCATTTACAAAATAGTTCCTGATCAAAATGCGTTACTAGCACAACTTCAAGCGGGAGATGTGGACTATTACCCTTCTGTTCCAGAAAGTGAAATTGACACGGTAAAGGGATGGGCTGATAGTGCTGGCGTTGTCATTGAAGATGGTCTTGGATTACAGTATAACTTTATTGCTTATAACCAACAAAATGAGATGTTTCAAGACAAAAGAGTTCGTCAAGCACTTACGCATGCTGTAGACCGTGAAGGTATTATTGCAGCAGTTTTGAATGGTGGCGGACAAATAGCACACGTACCGGAAAGTCCTTTATCATGGGCGTATAGTGACGATGTTCCAGTATTTGAGTATGACCCTGAAAAAGCGAAGCAATTATTGGCAGAAGCTGGATGGGAGGATACTGATGGTGATGGATTCTTAGATAAAGACGGTAAAAAGTTTGCATTTGAAGTTAAAACGAACCAAGGTAATAAAATTAGAGAAGATATAACAGTTATTTTAAAACAACAATTAGAAGAAATCGGTATTGAAGTAACGCCAAATATTATGGAATTCAGTGCTTTTGTAACAGCCATTACAGCTCCAAACTGGGATTATGATGCGCTAATATTAGGTTGGCTTCTAAACACATTCCCAGATCTAAATGAAATTTATCACTCAAGTCAAAGAGAACAAGGGATGAACTTTGTTTGGTATTCAAACCCTGAACTGGATATTTTATTAGAAGAAGCAAAATCACTAACTGATAGAGATGAATATAAGGATGCATATGCTGATATTTACAAAATTGTTGCGGAAGACCAACCTTACACATTCTTGTATTATCCTACAAGATATCAAGCCATTCCTTCAAACTTACAAGATTATACTTTCCACTCAAGGCTTGATGTATACCATCCATATAAATGGTGGTTAAAACAGGAATAGCAAGTTATTACGTTTTGAAGAGGGGTGGGCTTCCCTCCCCTTCATTGTTATTGAAGGCAAAGTATTATACAAATTGTAAAATTTCATAATACTTTAATGATAGATATAGCGATTATGTATGAAAAGGAGAGGGAGGTGCAACTTGTTAGCATATATCGTCCGAAGGCTCTTCATGACTATTCCCTTATTGTTAGGTATAACAATTATTTCTTTTGTCATTATCCAAATGGCTCCTGGAGACCCAACTGCCTTGTTAATAGACCCAAGTATTAGCCCGGCTGATAAAGAAAAAATGATAGAAAATTACGGTTTAAACGACCCTATTCATGTCCAATATTTAAAGTGGGTTGGAAATATGTTGCAAGGTGACTTCGGAACATCTTTACTAAAAAAAGGAACTCCAGTATCTGAAATGATCATGAACAGGCTACCTAATACTCTATTGTTAATGCTTGTAGCTACAGTGTTAGCGTTTTTAATATCAATCCCATTAGGTGTTTACTCAGCTACGAGGCCTTATTCAAAATTAGATTATGGAATTACAGTAACTTCTTTTTTAGGACTTGCTACTCCAAATTTCTGGTTAGGACTTATTTTGATTATGTTTTTTTCGGTAAAACTTGGCTGGTTTCCTACAGGTGGTGTTGCGAACCTCACAGGCCCGTCAGGTTTATGGGACCGCATTCATCATTTAATATTACCTGCATTTGTGTTAGCTTCAGCAGATATGGCTAGCTTAACGAGGTATACACGTTCAAGTATGATTGATGTAACGAAACAAGATTATATGAGAACTGCACGGGCAAAAGGGTTAAAGAGAGGTACGGTTATATATAAACACGGTTTAAGGAACGGCTTAACACCAGTTATTACTATTTTTGGAGTTATGCTGCCGACATTTATCGGTGGATCAGTTATAGTTGAACAAGTTTTTGCTTGGCCTGGTCTTGGTCGTTTATTTTTTGAATCAGCATTTAAAAGGGACTATCCAGTTATTATGGCATTAACTGTTTTATCTGCAGTATTAGTAATTATTGGTAATATGATAGCAGACATATTATATGCGGTCTTTGATCCACGGATTGAGTATAAATAGGGGGGATTATCGTGTCACAAATGAACAATATGCCTGAACCGACTAGAGAACAGCTATTGAACCCCATTCTTAACGAAAAGCCGGATACGTATACGAAGATTTTCGTGCGAAAATTTTTAAAAAATAAACTTGCAGTATTTGGAGCAGTTGTGCTAACGACCATCATACTTGCAGCAATATTTGCACCACTTTTAACACCATATTCTCCAAATGAACAGAGCTTAATAGATAAGCTTAAACCGCCGAGTAGTGAGAATCTATTAGGGACTGATAAATTTGGCAGAGATATATTTACGAGAGTATTGTATGGAGGTAGAGTTTCATTACTTGTTGGCTTTTCATCAATTGCAGGGGCGATAACAATTGGAACGTTTATAGGGGCGATTGCTGGTTATTTTGGTAGACGTATTGATTCATTTCTTATGAGGTTTGTTGATATACTTCTTTCAATTCCTACGATTTTCTTATTAATTACTTTGGTTACGATTTTTCAACCAGGTGTAGATAAATTAATTCTCATATTTATTTTTACTGGGTGGATGACGACTGCACGTTTAGTCAGAGGTGAGTTTCTTTCACTTAGAACTCGTGAATTTGTACTTTCTGCTAAAACGATTGGTGCAAAATCGTGGTCTATTATCTTTACACATATATTACCTAACGCACTAGGGCCAATTATTGTTGTGGCAACCTTAAACATTGGGCAGGTTATATTAATCGAAGCGGCATTAAGCTACTTGGGCTTGGGGATACAACCTCCGAGGGCGAGCTGGGGTAATATGCTACAAGATGCCCAAAACTATACGATCATGTTAAAAGCATGGTGGTATCCATTATTTCCTGGGTTAATGATACTAATAACGGTATTATGTTTTAATTTTGTAGGAGATGGATTACGAGATGCCTTCGATCCCAAAAACGAATAAATAAAAGCCAAGGTGATTTGCCTGGCTTTTTTTAGTTCTATACAAAGTAATACACTTAAGCTTTGTTGTTTATAAATTATTGACAAAAAGATGAATAACTGACAACTAGTTTACTAGCAAATTAACATATATAAAATAGGTTCAATAAGTTGAACTGTTTTTTTTGAAGGTTGTTATAGCAGTTGTGTTCTAAGAAATAAACAGAGCATGGACTTAGCACACCTTTTCTTATTAAAGCCGATGACAATCGCATAAAAACACCTTTAGCTGCTCACATTAACAACAAAGTTTCTGTAAGCTGTTTTTGTATTTATTATTGCGCATTTACTAACTAACGCCCTTGACAACTTTTCATCTCTCTAAAAAGTAAAAGTTGTATTGTTTTATCTTACGATTCAAACGTATACAAAAGGCTGTGTTCACATTGAATGTTGCTTTGTATTCAAAGATATAAGCACGTAAAGTTCTAATGTTCGTGTTTTCTTCTTTTACAATTGTTGAGTTCTTATAAAACTCATCTAACTGTCCATTTTGAGTGAAAATAGGGACAAAGTATACGAAAAGTCCCAATAAAAAATACTTGAATTGATTAATTTCCTGGAACAGTATTGATATTGTTATAACATTTATACTGCGTAATGAGGTGTGTTAATACCGTGCGAGCTCAAATTATATCAGAACTGGAACATATAGAGAGGGATGAACAAATTAAAATAATTTTTGCTTGTGAAGCAGGTAGCAGGGCGTGGGGGCTTCAATCGAATGATAGTGATTTCGATGTGAGGTTTTTTTATATACATCATACAGATTGGTATTTGTCCATTGAACATAAGAGAGATGTCATTAACAAGCCTATATCCGATTTATTAGATATTAGTGGCTGGGATATTCGGAAGGCATTAAAGCTTTATAAAAAATCAAATCCTTCCATATTTGAGTGGTTACAATCGTCGATTATTTATGCTGAACATGACCAAGTAATGAAAGATTTTCGAAAAATGATTCCATATGCATTTTCTGAAAAAAAATGTATGTATCATTATTTACATATGGCGAAAAGAAATTATCATAACATATTGTCCGAAGAAAGTGTCACTGCAAAACAATACCTTCAAATTATACAACCTCTCTTATGCTGTAAGTGGATTGAAATGTATCACTCGCCACCATCTGGCCAATTTCGAAAGATTATGTATGCGACAATTTCAAAAGAAGGTTTAATTGAAGAAATAGCTAATTTAATTAATATGAAGCGAAAAGGTATCATTGATGTAGGGAATTCCAAAACGCTCGTAAAATTTATTGAACAACAATTAATTACAATCGAAAGAGTTGTTCATACCCAGCCAGCATCGAAATGTGAAAAATATGAACCCTTTAACCAAATTTTTCTCAATGCACTTCAAGAAATTTGGGGATATGATAAAAATAACTCTTTTTACAGTAATTAATTACATACATTGGCTAACAACCTGCTATGGTGGTTATCTAATTGTAAATAAAGTAAAATAATAAATAGTATACAAGATTACTAGGAGGGGAGATTTTTATGTCTCTTCGTTTTGTTATTGGAAGAAGTGGTTCTGGAAAGACACAGACATGTATAAATGAGGTTCATCAACTGTTGATTAACGATCCAATGGGAGATCCGATCATTTATTTAGTACCGGATCAAATGACGTTTCAATCGGAGTATGAATTAATTAATAGACCAGGGATTAAAGGCATGATTCGTGCTCAAGTGTATAGTTTTTCAAGACTTGCATGGCGTGTACTTCAAGAGACGGGAGGGATTAGTAGATACCATTTATCAACTGTAGGTGTATCCATGCTGCTTAGAAAGATCATTGAGCATAGGAAGAACGAACTTAAGGTGTTCTCAAAGGCAGCAGAAAAATCAGGCTTTATTACTCATGTTGAAGGAATGCTCACAGAGTTAAAGCGTTATTGTATAGATGCAAATGAACTTAAACAAACACATGAACAGTTGATTGTAAATGAAGATCAACCTAATAAACAAGTACTAGCTGACAAATTATACGATTTACACATGATTTATCAAGATTTAGAAGCGCATCTATTAATGAAATATATTGATTCAGAAGATTATTTGAGGTTATTAGCTGAAAAAATGAAACTATCATCATACTTACAAAATGCACATATTTATGTGGATGGTTTTCATAGCTATACACCCCAAGAGCTAGATGTCCTAGTACAAATGATGAAAACGAGCAAGCGGGTTTCTATTACATTGACTACAGATGAACAATATGACGACTATCCTCCTCATGATTTACATCTATTTAGAATGACAGGGAGGACATATCAAACTATTACTCGATTAGCAAAAGAGGCTTCCATCGACATTGAGTCACCTGTTCACTTGGTCGAAAATATGAGACATGCATTACAACCTTCATTACGGCATCTAGAGCAATCGCTAGAGTCTCGGCCTTCAATACCATTTCAACAGCGTTCAAATATTACATTATATCAAGCTGTTAATCGTCGAGCAGAGGTGGAAGGGGTCGCTAGAGAAATTACTAGACTCGTAAGAGATGAGGGGTATCGTTATCGTGATATAGCGCTCTTCATTCGTAATTCAAATGATTATTATGATTTAATAGATACGCTATTCACAGATCACCAAATCCCATTTTTTATTGATCAAAAACGTTCAATGCTCCATCATCCGTTGATTGAATTAATTCGCTCGAGCTTAGAGGTAGTGACAGCTAATTGGCGCTATGATGCAGTTTTTCGGTGTGTAAAAACAGATTTATTATTTCCTCAGGATGTCAATATCAATACGTTACGTGAAGAAATGGACTATCTAGAAAACTATGTGTTAGCGTACGGAATTCATGGGGATAAATGGACGAATAAGAAACGTTGGGAGTATCGCCGCTTTCAGGGGCTTGATTTAGATTCATATGTGAAGACAGATGAAGATGTATTAATTGAAAATAGAGTAAATGATTTACGAAATATGATTGTACCATCGTTGAATAGCCTGCAAAAAAGACTTACCAAAGCGAAATGTGGTCGAGAGATGTGTGAAGCAATTTATACCTTTTTAGAAGAGCTTCACATTCCTGCTAAGCTTACAGCGATGAGAGATCAAGCTGAAGCTAATGGTCACTTAGTAGAAGGTAGTGAACATAGTCAGGTTTGGAAAGCTGTAATAGATTTACTTGACCAGTATGTAGAGGTATTAGGGGAAGAAGCATTACCATTACATGTATTTACGAGTATTATCGAGACGGGATTAGAAAGTATGCAGTTTGCTCTAGTGCCACCAGCGATAGACCAGGTCCTCATCGCACATTTTGATCGTTCTCGCTATATTAATATTAAAGCGTCCTTTATCCTTGGGGTAAATGAAGGTGTCATCCCTTTAAAGCCTACAGAAGAGGGTGTTTTATCAGAGATTGAAAGAGGGATGCTTTATGAAATAGGAGTAGAGCTAGCTCCTGGTGGTCGAGAACAGCTCTTAGACGAATCTTTTCAAATATATATGGCATTGTCATCTCCAAATGAATATTTGTATATTTCCTATCCTTTGGCGAATGATGAAGGGAAATCACTCATCTCTTCCAGTTTAATTAATAGAATAAAAGATTTATATCCAGAGTTAGAAGAAAAAGTGCTTGTGGGTGATACGAGTGAGCTAACAACTGCTGAAGAGCAGCTAACTTTTGTAACTAGTCCAACAGTCACGCTATCTCATGTTGCTACTCAATTACAAGCATGGAAGAAAGGATATCCTGTAGAACCACTTTGGTGGGATGTATACAACTTTATTGTTAGTGATGCCTACTGGAAAACAAGAGGAAATAGAGTATTTCAAAGTCTTTTTTATGAGAACAAAGAACAGCCATTAAAGATTGAAACAACGAAAAAGCTCTATGGTGACACAATTAAAGCAAGCGTATCTCGAATGGAACGCTTCAAAAGTTGTCCGTTTTCGCACTTTGCCTCACACGGTTTAAAATTGAAGGAGAGACAGTTATTTCGTTTAGACGCACCTGATATAGGACAATTATTTCATTCAGCGTTAAAAATGATTTCTGATAAGCTTCGAAATCAACACGTAGATTGGTCAGAATTGTCACAAGAACAATGTCAGCTGTTAGCTATTGAAGCTGTCGAAAAACTAGCTCCTCGATTACAAAATGAAATTTTATTGAGTTCGAATCGACATCATTATGTGAAGCGTAAATTGCAGCATGTGCTCATTCGTGCTTCGATCGTATTAAGTGAGCACGCAAGAGCAAGTGGATTTACACCAGTTGGCTTAGAGCTACCATTTGGAGCAGGTGAAGAATTGCCTGCTATTACATTTCAGTTACCGAATGAAACAAAAATGGAATTAGTCGGAAGGATTGACCGTGTTGATAAAGCGGTTGGCTCACAAGGAGTATTACTCCGAATAGTTGATTATAAATCCAGTGCAAAGGAGTTAAATTTAGCTGAAGTTTATTATGGTTTAGCTCTACAAATGCTCACATATTTAGATATTGTTATTACCCATTCAACAAAGTGGATAGGACAGCAGGCGAACCCGGCTGGTGTTCTCTACTTTCATGTGCATAATCCAATGCTTCAAACAAAAGGTAAGCTAGCTGCTAATGATATTGAGAAAGAGTTATTGAAACAATTTAAAATGAAGGGCTTGCTTCTAGGGGATGAAGAGTCCATACGTTTAATGGATCAATCGTTAGAAGTCGGTCGTTCCGATATTGTAAGTGCTGGTATTAAAAGGGGTGGTGGCTTCTATGCTGGTTCATCAATAGCTTCAGCAGAGGAGTTCTCAAACTTACGTAAACATGTGAAAAACATATTTACTGATATAGGAACCCATATTATGGACGGTGACGTATCAATTTCTCCTTATAAGTTAAAGGAGAAAACCCCTTGTACATTTTGTTCTTATAAACCGTTCTGTCAGTTTGATGAGTCATTTAAAGATAATCAATATCGAATATTATCAGATGAAAAAGATCATCGTATTTTAGAAAAAATTAGTAAGGAGGTTGAAGAGAATGACTAATCATCTCCCTCCAAAACCAACTGGAAGTCAATGGACAGATGAGCAATGGCAAGCAATTGTTGCGAAAGGGCAAAGTACATTGGTTGCTGCGGCAGCGGGATCTGGGAAAACAGCAGTATTAGTTGAGAGGATCATAAAAAAAATCACTTCTATTGAAGACTCGATTGATGTTGATCGATTACTCGTTGTTACATTCACCAATGCGTCAGCCGCTGAGATGCGTAGTAGGATTGGTGAAGCTATTGAGCAGGCGATCAAGGAAGATCCTAGTTCACTCCACTTACGAAAACAACTAAGTTTGTTAAATCGTGCATCTATATCAACATTACACTCATTTTGTTTAGAAGTGATTCGTAAATACTATTACTTAATTGATATTGACCCAAGCTTTCGCATTGCTGATGAAGTGGAAGGCGAGCTCATAAGAGAAGAAGTTATTGAGGATATGTTTGAAGAGTATTACGGGATGGAAAACAATGACCAATTTTTTCAATTAGTCGATTGTTATTCAAATGATCGAAATGATGCTGATGTGCAAGTATTAATAAAAAAAATGTATGATTTTTCTCGGTCACATCCGTCACCTAATGATTGGCTAAACTCAGTCATTAAAATGTACGAAATTCCCGAAAATACCTCTATAGAAGATTTGCCATACCATAACTATTTATTAGCAGATATTAATATTCAGCTTGAAGGAGCAAGAGGTTTGCTTGAACAAGCGTTAACAATTACAAAACAACCGTCAGGGCCTGCACCTCGAGCAACAAATATTGAAGATGACTTAGAGCAGCTTAGTCGCATTAATAGTGCTAAGAATCGTTCGTGGAATGAACTATATGAAGAAATGCAAGGTTTATCGTTTTCTCGAGCTAAAGTTTGTCGTGGTGATCAGTTTGATGACATACTCATAGAAAAAGTGACTAAGCTTCGAAAGAAAGCTAGAGATATCATTGAAAAACTTCATGATGAATTGTTTAGGCGTAAGCAAGAATTGTTATTAAATGATATACGTGAAATGGAGCCTACGGTAAAAACGCTCGTTACTTTAGTTAAGGAATTTGCAATAAGATTTGAGAGTGTCAAACAAGGAAAAGGTCTTGTAGATTTTGCAGATTTAGAACATTATTGTTTGCAAATTTTACGCAAAACAAACACCGCTGTGGAAGAATTCATACCATCTGAAGCTGCTCTCGTCTATCGTGAGCAATTTCAAGAAGTTTTAGTGGATGAATACCAAGATACTAACATGGTTCAAGAATCAATTATTCAATTTGTTACAACAAATGAAGAACATGTCGGTAACTTGTTTATGGTAGGTGATGTGAAGCAATCCATTTATCGCTTCCGTCTTGCGGAACCGTTACTATTTTTAAGTAAATACAAACGGTTCAGTACGGTAGGAAAAGAAAGTGGGCTACGAATCGATTTAGCGAAAAATTTCCGAAGTCGTTCCGAAGTATTAAATGCTACAAATTATATATTTAAGCAATTGATGAATGAATCTGTTGGTGAAATTGATTATAACAGTGATGCGGAATTAAAGCTAGGTGCGCTTGATTATCCACCAAATGATAAAATGGAAACAGAATTTACATTAATTGAGAAAGATCTAGACGATGTGGAACAACCAGCACATCTTAGCGCCAAAGAAGAAGGAGTTCATTCTTTTGATCCGGTTGAGCTAGAGACAGCCCAGTTAGAAGCACGTTTTATGGCTAGTAAAATTAAGGAACTTATTAATGAGCCATTTGAAGTATTTGATCGCAAGACAAAAATGAACCGTCGTGTTGCATACAGAGATATCGTTATATTGCTTCGTTCAATGACATGGGCGCCCCAAATCATGGAAGAGTTTAAGCAACAAGGCATTCCAATATACGCGAATTTATCAACAGGTTATTTCGAAGCGACAGAAGTTGCAATTATGCTATCCTTGCTTAAAGTGATAGACAATCCTTTGCAAGATATTCCACTCGCATCTGTGCTTCGTTCACCTATCGTTCAACTGAATGGGGAGGAACTTGCAAATATTCGCTTGAAAAAGAAGAAAGGTACTTATTATGAAGCACTAACAAGCTTTTTGAAGGGTGCACCTGAAGAACATGAAAAAGAGTTATATGAGAAGATAAGTAATTTTTATGAAGGTCTTCAAATATGGCGCATGAAAGCGAGAAATGGGTCCCTCTCTGAGCTTATTTGGAAAATATACAGAGAAACACAGTATTATGATTATGTAGGTGGTTTACCTGGTGGAAAACAACGTCAAGCAAATTTACGGGCATTGTACGATAGGGCAAGGCAATATGAAGCAACGTCTTTTCGAGGCTTGTTCCGATTTTTACGATTTATTGATCGTATGCAAGACCGTGGAGACGACCTCGGTACGGCAAGAGCTATTGGGGAACAAGAGGATGTTGTTCGTTTAATGACCATTCACAGTAGTAAAGGCTTGGAGTTTCCAATTGTTTTTGTAAGTGGCTTGTCACGACAATTTAATAGACAAGATTTAAACAAATCGTATTTGTTAGATAAAAATTTGGGGTTTGCTTCTAAATATATTAATCCATCGCTTAGGATTAGCTATCCGACACTTCCGCAATTAACATTAAAAATGAAAATGAAAATGGAACTAATTGCTGAAGAAATGAGAGTTTTATATGTCGCGTTAACACGAGCCAAGGAAAAGTTATTCTTGGTCGGAACTGTGAAACAAGCCTCAAAGGTGATTAATGAATGGCAAGGTCAACTTTTAAATCAAGAATGGCTACTTTCAGATTATGATAGAGTATATGCAAAATCATATATAGATTGGATAGGACCAACACTGATACGTCACCGATATAATGAAGCTTTGCGAAACGACGAAAACATCGATAAGTTGCCCGAAGAATTAACTAACTATCCTGCAAAGTTTCGGATAGAGATTAAACGATCAACTGAGTTTTTAGAACAAGATTTGAACAATCCTATAGAAGATGAACAAATTTTATCAGCAATTCGCAACGGACTATCAATAGATTTAGGTAGTTCATATCAGGAGCAAATGATTAACCGTTTAACATGGGATTATCCAAACGGTGATGCTACAAAATATCGATCTAAACAGGCAGTATCAGAAATAAAGCGTATGCGTGAATCAATAGATGAGTTTAGTCATACATCTTTGTTGGCACAAAAACAGTTACCTATTGCTGAACGTCCATTGTTTTTACAAGAAAAATCGATTTCTCCTGCTGAGAGAGGAACAGCGATGCATCTGTTCATGCAGCAAATCAAGCTACATGAGCCTATAACGATTAAAGGGTTGTCAGATCAGCTTGCTAAAATGGTTCTTCAAGAGATCATCACAGAAGAACAATCAACAGCCATTTCTATAGAACATATCTATGACTTTTTTCAAACTGAGTTGGGAGGCCGTCTAGTTAATGCTACGATGGTGAAGAGAGAGTTACCATTTAGTCTTGCGTTGCCAGCGAAGGAAGCTTATCCAAAATGGCAAATACAAGATGAAGAGACTGTTCTTGTTCAAGGAATGATTGATTGTGTATTTGAAGATGATCAAGGAGTAGTATTACTAGATTATAAAACAGATACAATTTCCGGTCGTTTTACAAATGGATTTGAAGAAGCTGAACCAATATTAACTAAGCGTTATCGCACTCAAATAGATTTGTACCGACATGCGCTTGAACAGATATGGCAACGAAAAATAGATGAATGCTACTTGTTTTTCTTTGATGGGTCACACTTATTACGCATGTAAAAATACATAGCAACTCTTCGTAGGAATTCCGGAAGAGTTGCTATGCATTTGCTGTTTGCGGCTGATCTACTAAATCTGGATCACCAGTATTTGTAAAGCTAATTCCGTTTGTTACAATGAAGAAGTTACCTGAAACTGAAGAACCTGAACCAGTATAAGATTTTTCCTGTGTTTTCGGCGATATATAAAAGGAATCTCCAAAGTTTATCACTCCGCCAGAGACAGTGTTAATATTAACGGGTCCAACGATTGAAGGCATAGACTACACCCTTTATTAGAGTATCCAAATTAGTTCAACATGTTGAATGAGTAGTATATATTCCTTATCTTATTTATGTGTGAATGTATAACTTGTCATTTCAATATTTATGTTATGCACTTCGTTTATAAATGTTCATTGATTCTCTTCATTACTTTCCAATTGTCGAATGTTCTTCACACGATCAACAGCATCAATTTCATCAATCGAACCTATTTGAACTAAAGATGAAGCGGCTATCCCGATGATTCTAATGTTACGTACATGTATCGTTGGATTTTCGTTGTGAAAAGCAACAGAAACAGGCTCTCTGTCTGGTGGTTTAGGGATAACCTGTGAGTAAATTTCATCTTCGAAATTACCTTCATTTGAAAAAAATAGCGGATATTCTCTCCTAACTGCAAAAACTCTAGCAAGCGGCGTGAAGGATACAGAATCACCAATATGAAATACAGAGCTTAATGACACATCAACAACTCTTATTTTGTTAACAACAGATACTCTCCGTAGCATCTTATTATCCTCAAAGCGCAGTTGAAGGTGGCGCTGTAGGAACAAATGGAACAAATGGTGCAACTGCGCCGACTATTAAAGATTCTGGTGGGGTATCAAATATGGATGATAAAGTTATTGAATGTGTGTCGCCGACTAAAAAGACTGAAGAACTAGATACACCAATCATTCTAATGTCTCCTACACATAAATTCCGGTTTGTTACAGTAAAATTCATTTATCTTCTCCTCCTATGTTTCTTGGAAAATGTTGAATGAAAGCGAGAAATGAGTTTTCTATATCTTTTTTAACGTATGAAACGATCCTTTCCATACTTCTTTTTGCTTGGGCTGGATTTTGTATATCAGCAGGTGTAAGTTTATTGATGTAATAATTTATCCGAGGGTTAATTTGTTTCTTTACATCTTCAATCATGAATTGTCGATATGAGTCGTCAAGAGCAAAATCTTGCTGTTTTTCAATCTTTTTAATTAAGTCAACGCTATTCCGATCTAAAAATGAATGTACATCATTAAATACTTGTTGTGAAAAACCTTCAGGAAGTTGTTCGATTGGTGGAACTTGGAATTGATCTTGAGTTACTGCAAAATCTTCAATTGCATTAGAATCTTGTGGGTTTAAGCCAATATTTAATGTTCCCGAAAGAGTTTCAACCTTTAATTGATCAAATTTGTATTCTATCTTATCAATCGTCGTGTGTTTTTCGTTTTTTAGCTCTTCCACTTCATTTTGCAATTGATCTATGGTTGACTCCATTTGTTTAATCTTTTCATTTTGAGATTCCACAAATGAATGAAGTTGCCGCATATACTGGTAGAATTCATCTTGAATATACATTCAAACCTTCCTTTCTTTAGGGTATTCACATGATATTGTTAAACTTTGTTGCTATTATTGTTCCGTCAAAGCGGTTTATGCAACTGTTCTGTTTCATTGAATAAAGTGTGATGAATACTACGTGTAGATGCTATTTCAAATAACAACTATCATTGCTTAAACAGACTTTTTTTGTTAAGTACTTCCAAATATGCGGATGCACTAAAAACAAGGTGCATGCACTTTTCTAATTTTCTAACTCTAGCACTGATCCCCTTGGGGTCACTTCACCCAAGCAACCGAAGGATAAGGAGAATCTTCAAAAGTAAGGGTTCCAGTGTTTGCGCTTTGTTATTTATCATATGTGAAAAAAAAAAATAGGTGATTAGCCCATTTTGAATTAAAGAGTTTTTTATGGTCCCTGTAATGGTACAAGTTGACCTGTGCCTGGAAAACCTGTAGGTTGTTGAGCTTCGGGGGCGGGTTCTGTATATGCTCCTGTATTATACAAATTTGATAATGCATTAATACTACCAGCACTTCCTATTTGTAACACAGAGGAGTTTGAAACTCCATCAACTCTTAGTTGGTGAATAATAATACTTTGGTTAATATAAAAGTTCAAAATTCCCACACCTCCTCTCTTTCGTAGAACAAATTTAGCAAATGTACTTTTTAAGCTTTACAACAAGCAATCAGGTGAGACTCAACCCCACCTGATTTGTAAACCCCTAAGATCTTAACCATCTTTTCGAAAACTCGACCTTTTTGAGAATTCATTCAGATTCAATTTCTACAGATTTGCAGCTAGTGGTTGATCAATTACATCAGCATCATACGTATTAGTTACACTTTGTGTGTTGTTAATATATAAATAATCACCTGTATTAAATGAACCTGCTCCAGCAAAGGTTTTCGCTGTGCTTATAGGTGAAATTGAATAAACGTCACCTATATGAAAAACTGCACTCGACCCAATGTCAGTTACATTTACAACACCAACTATAGCAGGCATAAAAAACACCCTTTTACAATCTGTTATAGGCATAGTATGAGTGACCCTAATTTATTGTGAAGGAGAATTAATAATCTTGTTTTGGAAATAAAAAAAAACTTAGCATATGCCAAGTTAAAAATCAACTGAATCTAGTATTTCTTGTTCCACGTTCAATAAATCATCTAATTCCTGACTACATTTTACTGTTTCATCTGCTGTATAACCGAATGTTGCTGCAAGATCAATCATTTGTTGTCTTTTTTCTTCAATTATGAGCTGAATCATTTATCCCACACCATCTTATTTTATTGATAGGACTTAAGTATGTGTATATTATACATGATTTTACATGAATTGGAATACGTTCGCTAAAAGAAGATTTGTTTTTACAAAATAATGCAATATTCTACATATGATTAGTAAGGAAATAATGTAAAATCTTACTTTTCATAACACTTCATGTAATTTTCTTCATTCATTATTTTAGAATTTTGGTCGAAAATATGCTATGATGTTGAAGGAGTGAGCTTGTTCAAGTATACTTGAACATTGCTGTGTCAGGTAAGAGACTATACCGCTACCTGATAGAAAGATTCCAGGTCTAAAAACTATTACAAACTAAGGTGAAAAAAGAAAGGAAGGAATTAAAATGATACATGCACATCTTACCTCTTGGATTGTAGCTCTTATTCTATTCTTCGTTGCATTTTCTATGTACAAAAAGGGAAGTAATAAAGGGGCAAAAATCTCTCATATGAGTTTGCGTCTATTCTATTTAATTATCATCGCAACTGGCGGTATGCTTTATTCGAGTGGAGCAGGAATTCCACCGCTTTATCATGTGAAGGCTACGTTAGGAATTCTTGTTATAGCTGGAATGGAAATGGTGTTAGTTCGTACTTCAAAAGAAAAATCAACAAACATTGCTTGGGCATTATTTATTATCAGCTTTATAGTTGTATTATATTTAGGGTTTAAATTACCACAAGGTTCTCAGTTCTTTTAATTAGGTAAGATCTTTTCTTTAAGCTCTTTTCGTAAACTTTATTACGGTTTTTATTAATAAAAGATCGGTGAAATAGGATTTACTAGGCTGTCAACATTTTTATAAGTAATTTATCTTTGGCACAATCTATTACATAATATTTAAACATGTTATGAACAAAAAGCATCTATATTTTAAAATAGATGCTTTTTAATTTAGGCTCTTTTCGTAAACTTTGTTGCTATAGTTCCTAAAATTGAAAATAAAAACATCGTTATACTCAGCAGTCAGCATTTTATAGTTGCAAAGATGAAACATAGTTTTATTTGTTAATGAATAACAACATTCTATACGTAAGCAGTCGTAATTTATTATATATGCTGTGAAAGTATACGTTTCCCACTACTTGTTGTATATTCAAAACGATCAGTTAAATGAGACCCTCTAAAGAAATGATGCTGTACGTTACATATTGTCTCAAAATTATCGAAGATGAGGAAGTTTACACCTTCAGCATTTGTGTTTTTCAAATCCAAAAAACTTAATACATTATGCGAGTAAATACAATCATACATAGAAAAAGACAATTGGTTTAAGCAATGGATAAATCTAATAAAGCTTTCTTCATTGAGCGATTGTAATAGTTCCGAATAGTTAAGCAGCAGCTTCTTGTTTATCCTTACTTTATCTCCGTGTTGTAAAAAATATGTAAATTTGGATAGTTCAACAACCCCAGACTCAATGATGCTTCCTTTGAGCCAACGGTCCATCAACCAAATTTCGAACTCGTCTTGAACAATATCATCAAAATTTGAAGCTACATCATCTTCATCATCAAAAAATATCCATTCATCACCAATACATTCAATTGATCCATTAATATATGCTCTTTGTTGTTCTTTTATTAATTGCAGTCTATGCTGTATATTCATGTGGAAAATCCTCCAACTATGTGTTAACCATACTTTATTCAATTTAACCCCACCAATACAGAGGAGGTTGTATTTTTTAGATGAGTTACTTTATAACAGGCAGTTGTGCATTGAGAAATAAACACGTATACAACTATGCGATTGTGGTATTTTTCGCTATAAAACGATGACAATCATAGAAAATCTATTTGTGAGATTGTCATTTTGAATAATAGCGACAAAGTTTGTAAACATAACCTTGAAAAAAATCGAGTCATGTTTTTCTTTATCTTGTTTAGACAACTTTCCTTCTCTTTAAACTATGAATCATTGGCTGGAATAAAAATATGTATAATGTTGTTATTTATGTAGGACGATTCATCCAATTCACCATAATTGCATACAATGATAGCATGCTTATACGAAGAATGGTTCATGCTAGTAATGAAGAGGAGTTGGTAAGAAATGTGTGGAATTACAGGTTGGATTGACTATAACCGAGACTTAAGAAACGAACATACCACCTTATCAAAAATGACAGAAACGTTAAGGAAAAGAGGTCCTGATGATACGAATGTTTGGACATCGCTTCATGCTGGGTTTGGTCATAAAAGGTTGGTTGTTGTTGATCCTGAAGGTGGTATTCAACCGATGTCTCGTTCCAATCATTCAAACACATATACTATTTGTTATAATGGAGAGCTATATAATACTGAGGATATTAGAAAACAGTTAGCTTCCTACGGCTATACATTTAAAGGGCACTCAGACACTGAGGTGCTGTTAACTGCTTATATAGAATGGGAGGAGCGATGTGTTGATTATCTAAATGGTATCTATGCGTTTGCTGTTTGGGATGCAAAGAAAGAACAAGTATTTCTTGCTCGTGATCGTTTAGGAGTAAAGCCTTTATTTTACAGGATGGATGAATTTAGTATATTATTTGGGTCAGAATTAAAAGCCATTTTAGCACATCCATCTGTAAAAGCAGAGCTAGGAGTTGAAGGGCTAGCAGAGATTTTTGGTCTTGGTCCATCGCGTTCTCCAGGTCATGGTGTGTTTAATAAAATTAATGAGCTACGACCTGGTCATGCACTTATATTCTCGAAACAAGGTATTAAAATGTGGCGTTATTGGAATGTAAAAAGCAAACCACATACGGACTCATTAGATGAAACGACTGAAAAAGTACACTTTCTCCTCAAAGATGCTGTGACAAGGCAGCTTGTGTCAGATGTACCATTATGCACATTTTTATCTGGAGGGGTAGATTCTAGTGCAATTACTGCTTTTGCTTCATTAGCGTATGCACAAGAGGGAAAAGGAAGCTTGCATACGTATTCAATAGACTATGAAGAGAATGATAAATACTTTCAAGCAAATGATTTCCAACCGAATTCAGATGTGCCCTGGATTGAGAAAATGTCGACTGAATTTAAAACACAACATCACCGATGCGTCATTTCTCAACAGGATTTAGTGAAGTATTTAACAGAAGCAGTCTATGTAAGAGATTTACCTGGAATGGCAGACATAGATTCGTCATTATTATGGTTTTGTAAACAAATTAAAGAACAATTTGTTGTAGGGTTGTCTGGGGAATGTGCAGACGAAATCTTTGGCGGTTACCCTTGGTTCCACAACACGAATATATTACAAAATGGTGGATTTCCATGGATGCGTTCCTTAGATGCAAGAATTGAACTATTGCAAGATTCGTGGAATAAAAAGTTAAAATTAAAAGACTACGTTCAAGATAAGTATGAACAAACTGTAAAAGAAACACCAATGCTTGAAGGCGAAAACCCACTTGAAGCAAAGCGAAGACAGATGTTTTATTTAAACATGATATGGTTTATGACAACATTATTAGATCGTAAAGATCGCATGAGTATGGGTGCTAGTCTTGAAGTTCGTGTACCGTTTGCAGATCATAGGCTTGTTGAATACGTTTGGAATATCCCTTGGGAAATGAAAATGTACGGCAATAGGGAGAAAGGCATCTTACGCAGATCATTAGAAGGGATTTTGCCAAGTGAAGTGCTTTATAGAAAGAAGAGTCCTTATCCTAAAACACACCACCCTCTATACAGTTCACTTGTGAAAAATTGGTTAGAAAATATATTAGAAGATAAATCATCTGTGCTTTATGAGTTTTTTAATAAAGAAAAATTAAAAGAGATTGTTAACTCCGAAGGTAAAGCATTTCGAGTTCCATGGTTCGGCCAATTAATGACTGGACCACAGTTACTCGCATATTTAGCTCAAATCCACGTTTGGTTTAACGAATACGGTATACAAGTAAAAGAGTAGATGAAGGGGTAGTCAAATTAAAAAAATACAGGGGTTTGATGCTTGATTAAAACGAGAATTGACCATAAAATGGTGGATTTGACCTAAAAATCATAGGATTAGACCCGTAAAATACTAAATTAGACCCAAAAAAAACAGAATATAACTCGTAAAGAAAGTTTGAGACTGATAAAACTTAGAATTTGACCTGTAAACAAAGAGTTAGACCACTAAAATAAAGAATTGACCGATAAAGTGCCATATTTGACCCGAAAACTACAGTATTAGATCCGTAAAACATTTACCCGATAAAAACCATTATCATATTAATAAATAAATATAAAGCTCCAGCACCTTTCCTTTGATTTTAATGTTCGGATAGGTGCAAGAGCTGTTTGTTATACCGCATCAGATGAAGGTTTATTTTGGCTGTTTTCCCATTAGTTGTTGCTAAACGTTCTAATATACAAGCACCTATCCATCTAGTGTACCGGGCATCTTTTCTACTTTTACAATTATTAAGCTCTAATAAAACTTATCACATTTTCCATTGTTATTAAAAATAGCAACAAAGTTTACGAAAAGAGCCTTTATTTTTTAAAATAAGTCCAACCATCCTCTTGATATACTTTATCTTCTTTCATTAATTTTCCTAATGCTCGTTTAAATGCTCCTTTACTCATGTGAAATCGTTGTTTTATATCTTCAGGTGCACTTTTATCTGAATAAGGCATAGCTCCTCCGCGGTCGTCCATATACTTACAAATAGTTACCGAATCATCATCCATGCTTTCGTGGCTTCTAGATAATAAAGATACATTAATTGTCCCATCATCCTTAACTGCAATGACTCTACCTTCAACACTTTCACCTAACCTTGGTTCTGACTTTCGCTCTGAATGATGAATAAAGCCTCGGTACCCTTCATCTGTAAGTAAAAATGAGCCGACTTTTAAGGAACGATAAATAGTGCCTTTAATATTTCTGTTGGAAAGTTCCTTTGGAGCAGTGTTCATTATTTCCGCAACGATTTCTTCTGTGGCAAGTTTAGCAAGTAATCGTCCACGATTGTCAGTTTTTAATGAACAATACAATTGATCGCCAATTTCTGGCCAAATATTTTCCAACAGAGGTAAATCGTCACCTGAAACGAGAATATCTTTTTTAATCCCAATATCTATAAATGCTCCGAGGTTTTGTTTTACTTCCACAACTTTTACCCAACCGTACGATTCAGATGTAATGCTAGGTAATGTTGTAGTGGCTGCTATTCGTCCCTGATGGTCAGAATACAAAAATACTTCTACTTCTTGTTGTAACTGAATGTCAGAAGTTATTTCGCTATTATGAAGAAGAATGCTTGTCTCACCATCTGATAAAAAAAATCCAAAATCTGATTCTCTCTCTACAACAAGAGTAACAATGTTGCCTGCTTTTACGTTGTTCATCTTTGTTTCCTTCTTTCTACAAAAATTCTCATATAGTTTACATTATAACCTGTTTCTAGCTTTTGTAAGTGGTATATGATTTTTATTTGCACTAATATACATTATGTCATAAGTTGTCCCAATTGCTTAATTTTACTATAATAGAGACAAAACTCAATAGATATTTTGGAGGTGTTATCGTGGCGAAGGAAAGCTCATTTGATATTGTGTCTAAAGTGGATTTTTCAGAAGTAACGAATGCAATAAATATAGCTATGAAAGAAATTCAAAACCGTTATGATTTTAAAGGAAGTAAAAGTAACATCTCACTTGAAAAAGAAGATCTTGTACTACTGTCTGACGATGATTTCAAGCTAGATCAGTTAAAGGATGTTTTAGTGAGCAAAATGGTTAAAAGGGGTATTCCGATAAAAAATTTAGACTACAGTAAAGTTGAAAGTGCTTCAGGTGGGACTGTAAGACAAAGAGCTAAGCTTATTCAGGGAATAGATAAAGAAAATGCTAAAAAAATTAACACGATTATTAAACAACTAGGTTTGAAAATTAAAACCCAAATTCAAGATGATCAAGTAAGGGTTACTGGGAAGAATAAAGATGATTTGCAAAAGGTGATTGCAGCCATTCGAGAGGCTGATTTAACCGTTGATGTACAGTTTATAAATTACCGTTAAATTTAAATAGTCATTTTAATGGCTATTTAAGAATATTTTCAGCACAAAGCGCCTCGTAGAATAGCCCTTATGATACTTTTAATGGGCGTCGAGGCGCTTGTCTAATCACTAATTTTACTTTATGTCTAGGATATCCTCTTATTTGTTATGAACCTTTTTGTTCACAAATAAAAATAGTAAAAACAAGGTTGGAACAGCAAAGACCATTAGCATAAATGGTAAATTTACACCGGTTTTCTCAGCAAGAACATAAATTTCTGCTTCCTCCCGATCTATTGTTACCTTGTATCCTTGTTCCTCACTTCTAATTAAATCTCCAGCCAATAATCCTCTAAGTTCTTTTCCTTCTTCAAGCGTATTTGTATCTAATTGTACTGTCTTTGTTTCAGAGGTATTGTTGATGACAGCAATAGCTGTTTCTTCTTTATATGTCCGCTTAATGACTAGCATGCCATCTTCCTCATATAACATTTCAAAGTCCCCATAGGTTAATGAAGGTAGTGTGCTTCTAAGTTCACTTAATTTAGTTATATAATCAGATAATTCTTTCTCTGTTCGAAAATTCATTAGTAGTTGATTAGGAATTCCATTACCACCATCTAATGCTATTTCAGATCCATATAATACAACAGGCGCCCCAGGTGTTGTATACAAATGAACCAAAGCTTGTTTGATTCTTGTGACGGGATATTGATCGAGTTCTGTGGCTTTCCTTGTAAATCTATCTGTTTGAGGACTATCGATCATTTTCACTGTCGTTTCGGATTGTTCTTGGTTGTTGTTATTTGTTTGGTTAAATACACTATTAATAGTATCAAGTGGTAGATCAATTGTTACAAATTTATTAGAAGCTTCTTCGTAATAGGAACGACTTACAATTGCATCAAAGCCTATACCGTTATACGTGTCTTCAAGTTGAGATTCTATAGTTAGTTCATCTGCGAGCAAGAATAAATTTTGATTGCTTGATTTGATATCGTTAATAAATTCCTTCCAGAAATCACTAGGGTACAAGCCAATATTTAATATATGATAACCATCAATACCTGTTTCTTCTTGCAAAGATATGTAAGCTTCCGCAATATTATTTGGCATTTCCTTTGTGGTTTCAACATCTACAATTATCTTCATATTCCGTTTATGAGCTTCGTCTACTAACGCTATTAAATCCTCTTTCGTTCCATAGTATTCTTTGATAGCAAGATTTTCATTATCGTTACTAAAGTCGCTGTTAAAAATGGATGATAACAATATAGTACTAAAACCCATTTCTTCAATATAATCGAGTTTTTGTATAACGCCTTGTATGTCACCCCCATAACCGTCATTTGGAACCTCTTGATCATTTGATGTATCGCCATTAAAGAATTTCTCCACTATTACATAATAGATTGTTTCATCCTCCAAAGTTGTAGCCTCATTATTTTCAGCTTGAACTAATACGCCATGTATAAGGATAAATGGTATAAATAGGAAAGTAAGTAACCTTTTTTTCATTAATATTAAACTCCTTTTATTCATTTTTAAATGAGCATACATAAAATATATCCTTTACTAGATTATCTCCACTAGTAGTAGGTAGTCAATATTTTAGCGATATGCTTCACAGAAGAATATGCTTTTATTTGATTAAATTAAGTCATGTTATATTTTCTGACATAAAACACAAAAAAGTTGTTGCTTTTTTCTGAAACTTCACTTAGAATAAGATACATAATATAACAAGGTCACGTTAACTTATGTAACATAGAGTTAGAGGGGGAAATGAAATTGAAAAAAGTTGAAGCGATCTTTCGTCCTGAACACTTTCAGGATCTACGCAATAAATTAGAAACTATCGGTGTCAATGGACTTACTGTTTCAGAGGTTGCTGGATGTGGTAAGCAAAAAGGTCAAAAAGGGGTATTTAGGGGAAGTAAATTCGAGATCACATTAGTACCAAAAATTAAAGTAGAAATGGTCGTTGAAAACGAGAAGGTAGACGAAATCATTAACATCATTCAATCGATATGTCGTACGAACAGTGTAGGGGATGGGAAAATTTTTATCATACCTATCGAAGATGCTGTTAGGATTCGTACAGGTGAAACTGGAAAGCAAGCAATACTATAATTCGATAAAACCAATATTGAAAGGGAGAGATTAAGTTGAGAAGAATGAAAAGAACAGCACTTTTAACACTTATTATTAGTTTATTCATGTCGTCTGTTGCTTTTGCTGAAGGTCCAACCACAACTGCATTACAATCATCGATGGATATGATGTGGATCATGGTTGCAGCGTTGCTTGTATTCTTTATGCATGCTGGTTTTGCAATGGTAGAAAGTGGATTTACACGTTCTAAAAATGCATTAAATATATTAATGAAGAACATGTTGACGATTTCAATCGCTTCAGTGCTTTATTTTCTAGTTGGATATGGAATTATGTTCGGATCAAGTGCAGGTGGATTTATCGGTACAAGTGGATTTGCCTTAAATGGTCATGAGGCTGACGTTGGATTCTTCTTATTCCAGGCAGTTTTCTCAGCAACATGTGCAACGATTATTTCAGGAGCTGTAGCAGAAAGAATTAAGTTATCTAGCTATTTATTAATTACGATTTTAATGACAGGTTTTATTTATCCTGTAGTTGGACATTGGATTTGGAATGGCGGATGGTTAGCTGAATTAGGTTTCGTTGATTTTGCAGGATCAACAGTTGTTCATTTAACAGGTGCACTTGGTGCAGTAGTTGCAGTATTCTTTCTTGGTGCAAGAATTGGCAAATACTCTGAGGGTAAAGTAAATGTCATTCCTGGTCATAATATCCCACTAGGGGCACTAGGTGTATTCATTTTATGGTTTGGTTGGTTTGGTTTTAACGGAGGAAGTACTTTAGCAGCTGATCCAGAATTAATCCCTCATGTTGTAACAACTACCTTATTATCAGCATCGTGTGGTGTTTTAGCATCTGCATTTTACACAAACTTACGCTATAAAAGAATTGATGCTTCATTAACTTTAAATGGTGCTTTAGCTGGATTAGTAGGGATTACAGCTGGTACTGCAAACGTTTCTTTAGTTGGTGCAATCATTATCGGCCTAGTGTCAGGTATCATCTTAGTTGAAGCAGTACAATTTATTGATCGTAAGTTAAAGCTTGATGATCCAGTAGGTGCTATCGCAGTTCACGGAGTTGCTGGAATTTGGGGAACATTAGCAGTTGGCTTCTTCGATACTCAAGCAGGATTAGTTTACGGTGGTGGAATTCAATTACTTGGTATTCAAGCCTTAGGAATTACAGCAGTAATCGTATGGACCGTTGCCACATTAGGTGTTGCACTATTCATTATGACTCGTCTTGGATCAATTAGGGTATCTCGTGAAGAAGAGATCGGCGGCTTAGATTTTGCTGAGCACGGTTCAACAGCTTATGAGTTACGAGAAGGTATTTTATCAGATCAACATAATCCTGTTTCTCCAGAATTTGGTTCTGGATTAATTGAAAGATTAAATCAAGCTGGTTCACCAAGTAGTAAAGCAACTGGTTGATTAACGAAATACTAACATACGAAACAGCCATTTACTCATAGAGTGATGGCTGTTTTTATATTGTAAACACGGATGTTATTGTTATTAAATTAGCAAGCAAGATGAGGTATAAGTAATTTGACAAGCAATGGTACCGGAAACCTCTGACTATATAGAAGATTATTACGAATTACTACTAGCCTTTCTAATCTTAGCAATAATTTAGCTTAAGCAGAAAACCCTCAGAGGACAGTCTCCGAAGGTTGGCTAATTACTCTTTAATCGGAATTAGAAAACGTAAAGTAGTGTTTGTAATGCTTATTTATGATCTGTATCCTGTGAATATTGGCGTTCACCACGTTTGCGGTTTTGTTCTTTCTGTAAATTTTGTTTGTGGTGCAGTGCGTTATTATCTTTTGCTTTTTTGTCATTATCACTCGTATGCGGCATAGAGAGACACTCCTTTTAAATCGGCTGATTTCAAATTGGCTGTTGGTATGTGATATAACTGAATAATTTTTTCTAGTTACAGTCAATAGCAACAACAATGTAAGGAAAAGAGCCTGTAGTTATAATCTATAATAGCTTGTCCGCGTTAGTGAGAATGTATGTAGCTTATTGACTATACTTATCATTCAAGAAAAATAACGCTAGCGTGCCTGGTCCAGCATGTGCTCCAATCGCACAGCCTATTGTATTTATTAAAAATTGATCGGAGCCAAATTCTTCTTTAATTTTTTCTTGTAACAATAGTGCTCCTTCTTCGTTATCTCCGTGACTGATACCGATCGTTTGAGTTGATAAATCAACTCCTCGTTCTCTCATAAGGTCAATCATACGTTTGATTACTTTTTTGTTACCTCTAATTTTTTCTAATGGTATTAACTTTCCTTCCTCAACATGCAATAAAGGCTTAATATTTAGTAAACCTCCTACAAAAGCAGAGGTTCTGCTAACTCTTCCTCCGCGAGCCAAATATTCTAAGTTATCAACTGTAAATATGTGTTCCATATGCTTACAGTGGAATTGGATAGCTTCGATAAGTTCTTGATATGCTAGTGTTTTTGAGAGCTCTACAGCCTTTTCTACAATTAATCCGTATCCTAAAGAAGCACATTTTGAATCAATAATTGTAAGTTCAAAGTTTGGGTATTCTTCTAAAACTTGCTCTCTCATTAACATTGCAGTTTGATATGTACCGGACAGTTCAGAAGAAAAAGCGATATAAATTGAAGATTTTTGCTGTTTTGCTAAGTTTAAGAATAGCTTTCTTAGCTCGCTAGGCTTGGCTTGTGATGTTTTTGCTATCTTTCCTTGTCGCATCGCATCATATACTTGCTTAGGTTTGATCGAGAGTAAATCTTCGTACTCTGTTCCATCAACATTAACACATAAAGGAATTAAATCTACTTTTGAATTGCGATAAAAATCAAGCGGTAGGTCACTGCCGCTGTCTGCAATAATATTTGTATTCATCCAAGCACCTCTTTAAATAAATTGCTACTTTAATAAATTAAAGCCTACTCAATAAGTTTATCATGACAAAAGAAATTATAGTATTGCAAGTTTGGGTAGAATATGTTTAATTTAATACATCACAGCAGTGAAAATAGTTGATAAAGGCACTTTATTCAAAATTTGTAGCTAGTTTACTTATATAGTTGATTGTTTATATTTTACTAAGAATAACAACAAATAAAACGTACAGCCACATAAAATGAACAGTTAGAATGTTCAAGTTTTGGGAGTAGAAATTTAGTTGAAAAGGGGAATCATAGTAATTATGCATGAAGTAAAAAAGTTTGTAATAGTCATCTTAGGTGCATTATTAAATGCATTAGCACTTAATTTCTTTTTAATTCCTGCCAATATTTATGCTGGAGGCTTTGCAGGTCTTTCGCAGTTACTATCGAGCATTACTGGACAATTCACACCATTTCAAATATCAACAGGTATTTTTCTGTTCTTACTAAATGTGCCAGTTGCGATCCTAGGTTGGAAAAAAGTAGGGAAAAGATTTACCCTGTATAGTTTTTTAAGTGTCGCATCGATGTCATTCTTTCTTCAAATTTTACCTATCGTTCATGTTTCTGAAGACATTTTATTGAACGCAGTTTTTGGTGGAGTCATTCAAGCAGTAGGGATTGGTTTCACATTGAAATATGGCGCTTCTACAGGTGGACTTGATATAATAACGCTAGTTTTATCTAAAATCAATGATCGCCCTATCGGTGTATATTTCTTCTCATTAAATGCCGTAATCATTATAACAACTGGTTCTTTATATGGTTGGGAATACGCACTATATACGTTGGTGACCTTATATGTAGCAACAAGAGTTATTGATTCAATACATACTAGACATGAAAAACTAACAGCGATGATCATTACAAAAAAAGCAGATGAGCTAAAAGAGGCAATTCACTCAAAGTTAGTGAGGGGAATTACGACAGTCCCTGCAAAGGGTGGTTTTTCAAATGAAAGTCAAGAAATGATGATAATCGTAATCACGAGGTATGAATTGTATGATTTAGAAAGAATCATCAAAAAAGTCGACGAGAATGCATTTACTAATATTGTTCAAACAGCAGGAATCTTTGGCTTCTTTCGAAAAGAATAATCAATTAGAAAGGGTAGGAAATCAAGAGCTATTTTGTAGCTGATTTCCTACCCTTAATAATTATTCAAACAATTTATTAATGTTGTAAATTGTCTAACCTATTTTGAAGCTCTCTTAATTGCTTTTTTTCGGCAATCGTTGAGTTTGCATATGCTGAGGACAGTGCATTTTTTGCCGCTGACAAGGCATCTTCAGATTCAGCAGCCTGTTCAGCTAATTGAACTGCTTCTCGAGCTTGTTGAAACAATTGATTTCCCATCGTTATGCCCCACCAATTGATGATTCTTTAACATTTGAGATTTTTTGTCTTTCCTCTGCCTCTGCATATGTCGTGTGATAAGGGATCCGTTCATCATGTTTTTCAACAGCGTCAACACCTTGTTGAACGAAGCGTTTGGATTTATTACGTTTACCCATCAGTAGCCCCCCTTAAATCATCCTGAAGAAACTAACTCAATAAAATCTTTCTAGGTGTATATTGAAACATGTTACTTGGTTTATCTTAAGCTACACTCGATTTATTGAGTCAGTATCATTTATATTTTGGCTAACAATTGTTTATATATACATGAATGATTAGGTTAAGACACTTGTTATAAACTTTGTTGTTATTTGTAATAAATATTAATTATCTGAGATTTTGCAAAAGCAAAGTGTTCGAGTAAGTGGTGATAGGCAACAAAGAATGCAAAAATTGCCCTTTGTTATATGGTTGTGAGTGTTAGTTGGAACATTAATTAACCATTATCATTTAGTTATCAAGTTTTAATATACTAGCTAAAGCCTTACCGACTCCATCTTGTTCGTTTGTAGTGGTAATATCTTTAGCAAGGGACTTTAATTCATCAATTCCATTTCCCATAGCAATTCCAAATCCAGCATAATCAATCATTTCTAAATCATTGTCTTCATCGCCAAAAGCTATTATGCGGCTGCGAGGAATTTGATAATAGTCAGCAATTTTTTTCAAACCAACGGCTTTATTTAATCCAGCTTTTACAATCTCTATAATGTGCCATGGTGCTCCCCATTTGCGATGATCAATCATTTCTGCATGTACATCTGATAAATAGGAACGAATTTCTTGTACGTGGCTCTCTTCTGCATGAATTAAAATACTCGTAGGGTCGTGAGTTAAAATTTGCTTTAAGTCACCTGTTTCAATTTTTGGATTGCCAAAGTTAAAGATATTTAAATACTTTTCATCATGATAATGAAAATAAACATCATCCATCACTTCAGCTAAAATATTCTTAATATCATATTGCTCACTAGCTTCTACGATATCCTTCGCTGTATTTAAATGAAGTGGGGTATGATATAATCCCCAATTATGATCGATTGGATGATGAACGAAGGCACCATTAAAATTAACAATGGGTGTTTTTAAATTAAGCTCATTATAATAAATTTCACTAGCCCTGTATGGTCTTCCAGTTGCAATAACAACAATATGACCTGCCATTTGAGCCTTCATGATCATTTCTTTCGTATATGAGGAAATCTTTTTATCATCAGTTAATAAAGTACCGTCTAAATCTAATGCGATTAAATGTTGTTGAAAGCTCATAATGTCTCCTTTGTAAAAATAATTTATCTTACATAATAAAACATTTATTATACTATTTACATAGTAGAAAATAACCATCGATTGTTTTAAGTGTACCTTGAATGGAAAAAATTTGTCCACTATTTTGTAATAAAATGAAAAATAATAAGAGTAAGTATGATTACATTGCCCTATGTTAATTCATTCCGATATAGCTAGTATCTGCGACTATAAATGTAACAAATCGTTCATATTTGCAATAAGAAAATGTACTGAAAAGAAGTAATTTTTTTGCTAATTGGTACATATATGATATAATGAAAATGATTCTCAAGTAGGTCGAAAGGGTGAAAAACATGGATAAAGCTTTAGAAGAAAATATAATGGGCGCACTTGAAAATGTGCTTGATCCAGAGTTAGGTATTGATATTGTTAATTTAGGCTTAGTGTATGGTGTTGATATAGATGATAATGGAACTGCGACTGTTACAATGACTCTCACTTCTATGGGATGTCCATTAGCAGGAACTATTTCAGAGGATGTAAAGAGAAATTTAGCGGATATACCAGAAGTGAAAGAGACAGAAGTTAGTATTGTTTGGAGCCCACCTTGGAGTAAAGATCGCATGTCAAGATATGCAAAAATTGCTTTAGGGGTTCATGGATAAGGAAGTAGTAAAATACATTTGATGTATATATACTGGAAATTATTGTAAAAGAGGTGGAGGCTAAAAAAACTCCATCTCTTTCTCTTTATGTTGCAATAAGTTGATCTTTTTTCATTTCTAGCCGAATAAATGTTTTAACTTTGTTACTTTTATTCCTAATCTATAAGATAAAGCTGATGTTTTACTCCTCGTTAATCATCGTTTTATAGAAGGAGAGATGCAACTTGTTTAGTTCTTATGAAAAAAATTCATAAAAAAAGCCCTTGGCTAAGAGCGAATTGTTTCTTGGGTAATTTTCTGTCATTAACTCAAAAGTAATGTTGTTTGGGTAAATGGTTAGCATCACAGTTTCAATATGATGCTATTCTCAACAAATTTGAACTATAAGAAGTAGCTTTTAAATGTTAGTCATTATGTTACAGAAGAAAAGATCCCCCGAACTCTAGTTTTGTGCGTGTTTAATAAAGACTCTTTTCGTAAACTTAGTTGCTATTTTAATTTAAAATGGACTATATTACGATTTTTATGAGACTCAATAATTGTATAAGTAGAAAAGATGCCACGAAGGCTAGATATATACGTGCTAATATCTTTGAACGAAAAGCAACAATCAATGCGAAAACAGCCTTATTAAAAAAACAATTAATCCGAATAGAGCCTGCTATTAAGGTTCAATAACAACCAATCAGGTGGAAGAGAGTTACCACCTGATTCACCGAGTTCGATTTAACTTACATGGAGTCACTATATTCCTTGTAAAGTTTGCAATGCTCCTTCTGACATACGTTGTGGTGTCCATGCTGGCTCCCATACAAGTTGAACGTTAACTGTATGAACCTCTTCCAGTTCCTCTATAACATGCTTAACACCATTTACAATGCTATCGTGTAAAGGGCAACCAGGAGTAGTTAATGTCATGATAATTGAAACATCATTAGATGTGGATATAGTAACATCATAAATTAAACCGAGGTCAACGATATTTATGTTTAACTCTGGATCAATCACTTCATATAAACGACTGTACACTGTATCTGTTAAGTTCATTAAAATCTCCTCCTTATTTCCGAATGACGTTGCCAATTGAAAAACAAAAGGTGGCAGTAGTTAATAACATTACTAATTGACTGATCGTATATAACGGAACACTCTTTACGATAATAGATAAAGCTATTACAACAATGCTTATTAGAAAAGCAAGAAAAGTAGGTATGCTCATTTTCTCATTAATCATATCTTTTAACGTAGGAACAGATTCTTTACCTATCTCTTTACTATATCGATGGGTCCACCATAAAAACGGAACTATTTTGTATAGGTATCCCATAATACTTAACACAATCCAAGCGATAATATAGAGTAATATAAGTGTTGGAAACCAATGATAGAGACTAGGGAAAAAAGAGATAATCATTGCTACTAAATGTATTAAAAAACCATTTAAAATAGCTAATAATGAAAACATAAAAGGTTTATCAAGCTTTTTCTTAATTCTTTTTGTAAGAATGAAATATATATGCACAGTAAATAGACTAAAGCCAATGAATAATCCACTAACACCAATTGGTAATAAAGCTGAAAGGTCTAGCAAAAAAGAAAATCCTGTTAAAAGTAAGCCACATACATAAACACTATATACCCAAGTGGCTAACTTCATTGAAAATCCGTGTGCAAGAGCAAACATCGGCACCATTTTATAGGAAAAACCAAAAATCAATAAAGTAAACCAGCCTGCGATACCAAATAAAATATGTGTTTTTAAAAGTGGAATATGTTGAAATAATACTGTTCCGAACTGCAAATTATATGCTAACAATATACCTAAAGCCAATGTAAGCAATAAGCAAATGAGTGCACTACCAACAAACAATGTGAGTATATTGAACTTCTCTTGCTTTTTCATGGTCATCAACATTTGAAAGATAAATAATAATATTGAAAATAAAGCAATACTTCCACTGTATAGAATTGTTTTAGGTGCAAATACAAATGATAACGCCAGGCTAGAAACCCCTATAGCACTTAAGAAAAATTGAAAAAAGCCTAAGCGTTCACTCCAAATGGGAGTAAGGAAAACAACAGGAACCAGTTGGTACATTGCCCCCATTGCCACCATCACTGCCCATCCGAGAATAAGCAAATGTGCACTACTCCATAATTCAGGGATTCTATACAAACCTTTTACGATATTCTCGCCTTGAAAAACGAGAATAAATTGACTTGCTAGAAAGGCTAATAAACTAAAAAAAATAAATAAGAATGGAAGCTTTATATTTGTTTCTGTCGTAGCTTGCTGTGGAAACATAAAGTATCACCCGTTTTCATCTTCTAATATCAATTTGATAAGTACCATCGTCTAGTTGTTTAGTATGGTGCGTAAACTCGAGTTCATCCAATTGCTCATATAAGAACATAGGTCGTCTATCATTAATAATTGAAAGAACTTCGTTATCTTGAAGTTTTTCCAATGCTGCAAGTGTTCTCATCATTGGCTGGGGAGGCTCTAGACCTCGATTATCAAGAATCATTTTTCTCACCTCGCACAAAGGTTACTTTCCAATGCTTTGCTGCTACCTTCTCAACGGTATAAGTAAAACCTTTTGTTTTCATAATTGTAAGTAGGGGTGTAGGTTTGATAGGTGCGTGTAATATAAAAATGTCATCATCGTTCAATGACGAAACAGTATTTGTTATTTTTTGAAATGGCTGAAGCTTTTTATTTATATCTTCTCTTACATCTAACTCAACGATGTTTTTTGCTCCTGTATCGTTCACCTTTTATTCCTCCTTGTCATATCCTTTGATTTAATGATAATAATTTTCAATTAAGTTTGGTGTGATTCAGTTCACTTGTTGATAATTTTTTCACTAGTTACCATTCACAATTTGTCCACAAGAATATGTGATACATATCACATACATACCCAAATCAAAATAATTACAATATTTACATGAATGTTGAGGAGGTAGTCCTTATGTTTGATCGAGATTTTAATAAAAATCCATTTATAGTCATTTGGGAATTAACACGTGCTTGTCAATTACACTGCTTGCATTGTCGAGCAAAAGCTCAAACTAGACGGGACCCTAGAGAATTATCCTTTGAGGAAGGGAAACAATTAATAGATCAGATTTATGAAATGGATAACCCAATGTTGGTGTTTACAGGTGGAGACCCATTGATGAGGGAAGATGTATATGATATTGCAGATTATGCGATAAAAAAAGGTGTAAGGGTATCCATGACACCTAGTGCCACTCCAAATGTAACAAAACAAGCGATTGAGAAGGCAAAAGAGGTTGGTTTAGCACGGTGGGCTTTTAGTTTAGACGGTCCAACAGCTGAAGTACATGATCATTTTCGTGGAACGAAAGGATCTTTTGATCTAACAATGAATGCCATAAAATATTTACACGAGTTAGAAATTCCAGTGCAAATTAATACAGTGATTTCTCGCTACAATGTTGATGTGCTTGAAGAAATGGCTAAGGTTGTAGAAGAGTTAAAATGTGTCTTATGGAGTGTGTTTTTTCTCGTTCCTACTGGACGGGGGAAAGAGTCAGATATGGTATCTCCAGTACAGCACGAACAGATTTTTCACTGGTTATATGAATTAAGTAAAAAGGTACCGTTTGATATTAAAACAACAGCTGCACAACATTACCGTCGTGTCGTTATTCAACAGAAAATGAAAGAAGCAAAAGATACAGATCGAGCTATCCGTTATGTAGATGCCTTAAACGAAGGAAAAACGGGTCAAATTGATGGTTTAGGTCGAGCACCAAAAGGTGTCAATGACGGCAATGGTTTTGTCTTTATATCTCATATTGGTGATGTATTTCCGAGTGGCTTACTTCCTGTCAAAGCTGGGAATATTAGAGAGAAGACATTAGCAGATATTTATAGAAATTCCCCTATCTTCAAAGATTTGCGAAATCCAGACAAATTTAAAGGGAAATGCGGTGTATGTGAATTCCGCTTTGTTTGTGGTGGCTCACGTGCAAGGTCGTATGCAGTAACTGGAGATTTTTTAGAAAGTGAACCATTCTGTGTGTATATACCGAAAGCATTGCGGTCAAAATCAGTGAATACTTAATATAACAAGCTGAAGTAGGTGTAGCCTTCATCAATATCTTTGAGTGGGATACACCTTTTTTATGTAGCTATGTTGAAACTTGGCCTCTTAGATTGATGTTTTTCATAACTTGCATTTACTGTAGCTTTTCTTCGTTAACAAAATAGCTATTGCGTACAACCTATAGTGTTTGAATCGTGTCTTTTTAACGAACGTTTTATTTGAACATCTAGAAAAGTATTAGCTATACAAATTGAGTTCTTTACCCCAATTCAAAACTTTATCTAGATAATAGGTAAGCAATACACCTTTTGTACCATCAAACTCCTTTTGTAATTGTACAAGTAAGCCTGTTTCAAGGACGTACTGTAAATAGGACATTTTATATAATATCATAGGGTCACTTTGAAAGGTGATTCCTCTTTTGTTCATTTCAGTAGTATATAATTGAACACAATGGTTACGAATGCTATCATCATTGTTTTTCTCGGAATTACGTAATCCAAGGTATCTTTCAATTAGTAAATTGATATCAAACCAACCTGATGCAAATCTAGACGATTCCCAATCAATCATTCGAATATGACTGTTAGTATTTTGATTTAAATGATTGCAGCAGATATTTTGTAAATGAAGGTCACCGTGTACGATACATTGTCCATCTTTTACTAGTTCAGGAAATGAAAATGAGCTTTCACTTAATATTTGTTGTATTATGCTATGCGTAGGTTCTATTATTTTCTTTAAGCGCTTGTGGTGTAATGCATCAATAAGATACAATTTTGTTTTTTGTATTTTAGCTTGTCTTCTTGCTTTCGCTTTCTTCGGATGAAATGTTGGAAACCAGGGGTTAAACAAATCGATATTATCGTAGAAATGTTGCTCATATGAGTGGGCATGTAATTTTGCAACTGTTGGTATGATATAGTCAAAATGATTTGGAGGATGAATTCGTCCACGCAAAGGCTCAATATATTCTATTAACATCCATGTTTCGTTATCAAATATTTTTGATTTAGTTGCGTATATTGTTGGCATAAACTCTTTTAAAAAGGAGCGAGCTTTTTCATATAAATTTATTTCAACAATATTTCTATTTTTTGACCCTATATAACGTTTAAAAATAATTGGTTGAATACCAAATTCTGTTGAGATGTCTAATTTATAAATTATACTTTTCGGTGATGCTCTTAATTGCTGAATGGAATCAGGAACAAATGACTTATATTTGCCAAACTTATGTTTAATTTGATGATGAAAATCGGTGTTTTGAAAAATCATTTTAATGTTGGCAATATCCATCATGTATTCTCTTCCTGTTTTTTAGTTTTCCAAGAATTATAAAGATGAGAAAATGTACTGCGCAAAAATGGCATCGGGTCATCCCATGCGAATAGTGCATATTGTTTGTTTCCTGTTAGTCCCTTCTTGAAGTCGTTAAAAGTCATTTCACCATGTTCCTTTTTATGGAGGTAGGCAAGGTAATACCGTACAAGATAGATCCATTTAATGTCTTCTATTTGATACAATCTCGGTTCAGGGTCTTGACCAGTTAAGTAAAGGTAGTATAAATAAGCAAAATCTATACCACAAGCCTCTGTTAAACTATGAGAAAGCCATAATCTAGAATTGATCTCAATAAACTTAAGTTCACCGTCACGGGGATCTTTTTTAAATTCGGCCATGGCTACTCCCTTACACTCCAATTCTTTTAGAAACGGTAAGCCAACATTAATGATTTCTTCATCCCTTTTACTAATAATGAGGGCGCCTGTACCCATGTTTGGCGGGAATTGATGAAGCTTTTGTAGTGTGAAAAGAGCCTTTACATTCATATCTTCATCAAGAAAAGTAGCCAGTTTGTAAAAAGTGCTATCATCACCAGGAATAAATTCTTGTAGCATTAACTCACCAAATTGTCGATAGTAAGGAAAAACAGCTTTTAATTGTTCTGCACTATGAACCATGATAATTTTTTTATTAATATGTTGACGAAACTTGTGTCCGTAAACAGGTTTTATGATACACGGAAATGTTAATTTGTTAAGAATACCTTCCAATTCTTCTTCCTTATCTAAAAAAAAGGTTGTCGGGCTTGGTATATTATGCTTTGTAGCTAGTTCATACGTTAAACGTTTATCGATTAATGCATGAACGGTTGAGTGCTCAGGTAATAAAAATAAATAATACATAGACAATATTTCTCTATGCTTAGACATAAAATATAGAAAATCATCTGAACCAGCATATAGGACAGCTTTACAGCAAAATGTCTTACCTAAGTTCAATAGGAAAGTAAGCAAGCTTTCTTCATCTTTAATGGGATCTGGACAACCCTTACATGTTGCATAACATGTTTTCCCGATTTTGTATTTTTTCCCTGTATCAAAGGCATATACATCCACTCCTTTTCTACCTAAACTTCTTACAATCCCAATTCCATTTGCACTTAAATCAAGAACGATTGCAGGATGCTTACGCTCAACCATATTCCAACTACCTTTCTATAATAAAGATTGGTACTCCTGTTCAATTTTTCTTGACATCTCGTTAACTGTTAGCTCAGCCTGTGCAAACTTGCGGGCATTTTCCCCTAGTTCGTTTCTTAAAGAGGGATTTTGAATAAGTAGTAGCAGATGCTTTGAGAGTGTTTCAATGTCACCTGGTGTTGAAAGTAAACCTTCCTTCTGATGATGAATTAATTCGGGGATTCCTCCTACATATGATGAAACGATAGGTAACCCCATATGCATCGCTTCAATGATAGAAATTGGTAGACTATCATTTATAGTAGGTAAAACAAAAATGTCCGTTTCTTTTAATAGCTGAGGGATGTCGTCTCTACTTCCTAAGAACACAACATTTGACAAACGTAAATGTCGTGCTTGTTGTTCTAAATCATCTCTCGTCTTACCGTCACCAATAACCCTAATTTCTACATGATCTAAATGCTCTTTAATCATGTTTAGGGCTTCCAACAAAATATGGTGACCCTTACGTTGAGTAAGACGGGCAATACAAGAAATGATCGTTTGATGGCGATTCTCTTTGGTGTGGTCTATTTCTTCAGTTTCTTCTATTCCTGTATGAACTGTAAGCATTTTTGAATCGTGTGCACCTAATTGCTTAAGCGGTTCACGGAAATGATCTGATAGGATGATAATCTTATCCGCATATTGAACAGCCCTTTTATCAATTTCAATAAAGTACCTTGCTGAAAGTGAATCTTTGTCTACTTCTTTAAATTTTATTCTATTGAGGCTTAAAATCCCGTGAGGAGTATAAAGTAGTGGTTTTTCATAATGTTCATTAAGAATACCTAAAATATTCGCAGTTGCTAAATCCTGAGCGTGTAAAATATCATAACCCTCAAGGTTTTGTTGACTTAAATGTGTTAAATATGTGTAAAAGTTAACATCAAGCTGAAAAAACTTCTTCTTATCTTTACCGTAGCGTTGTTGATAAAATTTCCTCAAATAGTCACTTATGTTGTTCTTTGTGTTTACATAACCATCAAACTCGTTTGGACATGTAATTTCAACGACATGGCCACGATTCTCCATGCCGTGTTTTAGATTAGTAATATAGTTAGATAAACCTCCAACATGAGGATAGTTCCAAAAAGTCGTTAGTAATATTCTCAATGTCTACTTCCCCTTTGTGCCCTCTAGTTTAATTTGTCATCATGTTTCATTTACAGACTTTGTTGAAGATTGAATGTTGTCGTTATTTGAATCCTCGAATGGGTCTTTCATGTCTTTCTTAAGTAATTGTTGTTGGAAATGATGATCCATCATTGCAAGTAAATCTGGTGAGGGAACTTGTAGTTTTGCTAACTTGGAAATTGTTATCTGTTTATTTGAAAAATCACCAATTGTCTTCATGTTGGATCCTCCTAATTATTTCAAAAGCCTCAGCATAATGTACGCCGACTGTCATCCCTCTATACCTTGCTAAAAATTTTAGCCCATCAAACGAACGGGGGTGAGGGAAAGGGCGCATTTCAACATCGTAATGTTTAAGGGCATTCAATTTATTATCAATTGTATCAGTTACGTCAACATAGTAATTTGGTTTGAAAGTTTGGTCATTAGTATGGTGAGTCCATTCGGTAGATGAAACTGTTTCAAAGCAAATTATTTCGATTGGGGAACTTCCGGCTATAGGACGTGCAGCAGTCATAACAGCTTGGAATGTAACTTGATGGTCCTTATTTAAGTCACCATAATGGTGAGTGAATATTTTACAAGGTTGATATTTTGCAATTAACTTTTCAATTTTCTTATTAATAAGGTGGAGTGGGAAAGTTTCCATTTCTAAATTAGGATACTCGAGGAAAATAATTTCTTTTACGCCTAACTCTTTATTGGCTTCTAAACAGCAGTTGATGATATATTCATCTTCTTTGTTACGGCCTTGAGCAGTTATTACAGTAATAACTTCATATCCACTATTTATTAATTTTTTTATAGTTGCACCCGAACCAAGCAGTTCGTCATCAGGATGGGATGCAATAATTAAGGCAGTTTTTTTTAGCATCAATCCTTCATCTCCAAAAATGTGTAATCTATTTTAGGTTATGTATATGGGTTTAATGAAAAAGTTGATACAGACATATGCGGATAATGACTACCCATTTTTTACAGAGGAAAACATTTATGGATGAATCTTAATCGACAAATGAAGGAAAAAAAGAGTAGATGGAGTTAGGCTCCACCTACTATACAAGTTTTAACATATTGTTGCTGTTTGAACATATGAAAGAAGTAGCTTTTCAGTATTAATTATTGAAGTTTGATGGGTACGCTCGAATGCGTGAGATGATTCAATACCAGGACCAATAAGTCCGTGAACAATATCAAATCCTGAACGTATAGCTGCGGATGCATCAGAGCCGTAATAAGGATATATGTCAACCTTATAGTCAATATTATTTTCGATAGCCAATTGAACTAGCTTTTTTCTAAGGCCATAATGATACGGACCGCTAGAATCCTTCGCACAAATAGACACAGTATATTCGTCAGAAGATTGGCCATCTCCAATAGCGCCCATGTCAACTGCCAAATATTCAATGGTTTCAGGTGTAATATTCGAGTTACCACCATAGCCAATTTCTTCGTTATTGGAAATAAGAAAATGTGTTGTATGTGGAAGCTGTATGTTATCTTTTTTGATATGTTCAATTAGTTGTAGTAAGATAGCTACACTTGCTTTATCATCTAAATGTCTAGATTTAATAAACCCGCTTGAAGTAACTTCAACTCTAGGATCAAATGACACAAAATCTCCAACTTCGATACCTAGAGAGCGAACGTCTTCTGCATTCACTACCTTTTCATCAATTCTAACTTCAATATTCTCTTCATTACGTTTAGCTTCACCAGCATTTTTATATACATGAACGCTCGTTTGATGCATCAGAATGGTACCTGTATATGTTCGGCCGTCTGAGGTTTCAATTTGACAATATTCTCCTTCAACAGAATTCCACCGAAAACCTCCGATCATCGAAAGTTTTAACCGCCCATTACTCTTGACTTCCTTGACCATAGCTCCAAGTGTATCCACATGTGCAGTTAACATTCGATGTTTCGTGTCGTCAGTTCCAGGAAGGGTTGCAAGCAGTCCACCTTTTCTATTGCGTCTAGTCTCGACCCCGATGTTAGTAAGTTTATCTTCAATAAATTGAATGATGTTGTCTGTATGGCCAGATGGACTTGGAATAGATACTAGTTCTTTAATAAGCTCAATTGTTGCATTTGTGTTTGGATATGTATTCATCTTAAAGCTCCTCTCAAAATAAAAATATATCTCTCATTACTTTATCATATAAATTAGTTTTCTTATAATGTAAAAAAGAGACTTACATAAGGAGAAGTCATATGAAATTACTTATTGCAGACCGTGATCAAGATGAAAGGATAGGCATACGTTGGTTAGTATCGGCAAACTCATTTTCATTTGAACAAATATTGCTAGCTAGTTCATTTGATGAGCTTATTATCTACCTTGAAAATGATGTTCCAGAAGTAACAATTCTAGAGCTTGATATGATCCCAAGAGAGCATTGGAACATACTATTGAGCAGGATAAAACAATATACACAAATCGTCATAGCTGTTTCAGCCGAAGCGACATATGAGCGTGCAAAGCAAGCGATAGAGCTGCAAGCTGTTGATTTATTAGTAAAGCCAAATTCACCAGAATCATTAAAGAAAACTTTGTATCGTTCAGTTAATGTTTTAAGAGCGGAACATAGCTCTAAACAACGTCAAGCTAATATGTATAATACTACAACTTATCGTTCGCTATTTATCCAAGATCATCAAAATGAAACGGCTGATTCTATAATGGTATTACAAACTGAAGATCAAAATAAGTTAGCTGAGCTTCGCTTATTTCTTGAAACCTATTATGTAATGGAGGATGTATTACTATTACCTATCAGTGATTTAATTGTATTAGTTTTTCAAAACAAAAATACAAAACAGTTAGAAGCAGTTGGAAATCGACTCCTTCAAGATTGGGATGAAGAAAAAAATGAACCAATGGCCATCGTTATTCATAGCCAAGGGATGATTAAATCACTTCACGAAGCATACATGCAAGCAAAAGGTGCTTTACAAGTAACATACTTTAAAGGATACCGGCAACTTATACATGTAAAGCAGAATGTTGAATGGAATACCATTGACCCTTTTTTAACTCCTCAAGAGCAAAGAGAATGGATAGATATGCTTAATAATAAGGATAAGGATATGGTTAAGTCATGGATGTACCGTCATTTTCTATCAATTTCAGAGCCTTTTCCTGAACCAGGCTTGGTACGGACTAGATTAACGAGCATACTAGCACAAATACGTCGATATATGAAATCATTTTATTTAGATCAAGGGGTGTACGAAGAGTTATACCATAAAGTTTTTGAAGAGATTTTATATAGTCCAGTCTTATACCGTTCTGTTCAACAAATGATTCTGTTTACGGGTCATTTATTTGATGGTGCTCAAAATCAACTAGAATCCTCACGTCACGATGTCGTCGAACTAGGCGTAGCATATATTGAAAGGAATTATCACCATCAAACTTTATCATTAGAGGACGTTGCAAAATACACAGGTAGAAGCCCCAGCTATTTTAGCCATTTACTTAACAAAAAAATGAACATATCTTTTATTCAGCTTGTGACCAACCTTCGGATTCACGCTGCGAAGAGATTGTTATGGGAAACAGATTTATCAATTAAAGAGGTTGCAAATAAAGCTGGTTTTCGAAATGCAAATTACTTCAGTAGAATTTTTAAGCAGGTGATGGGTGTTACTCCTAGAGAGTATAGAATGGAGAAAGATATAGATTTAAATTAGACCTATGTTTAAAAAGGTGTATTGGTGAGTGAGCTTTGCTGCTATGTTATTGAATGAAAACAGTTGAGTATAGTCATTCTTCATAAAGGCTGTTTTCACCTAGCATGTTGTTTGGTTAGGAAGGTTGGCGGAATCTTTTCTTTTTAAAATGATGACTTACATATAAAGCAACCTCTTATGGTACAAAGATGGAGAGAACTACAAAGGTTACGAATAAAGCCTCATAAGATGCAAATTTTGTATGTGTGTTATCTGTAAAATGGCACAATGATGAATACACCGAAAATCACAAAAAAATACTAATAACAAAATAAATTACTATAATTTCACGTAAATCCTTCTATTTTCATCATGCCAACTTGATATCGTCTTGAATTTCACAAAGTTTTGTTCTATTTTTCTGAAATTTCCCCTAGTATACTTACTCATAAGAAATGAATAATGGGGTGTTTATGATGAGTACAAATAAGCGTAGCATTGAAAATTATACAGGATCAGAATTACATGCAAAAGGTTGGGTTCAAGAAGCAGCATTAAGAATGCTCATGAATAATTTAAATAAGGATGTAGCAGAAAGACCTGAAGATCTCGTTGTATATGGAGGTATTGGCAAAGCTGCTCGTAATTGGGAAAGCTATGATGCTATTATAAAAACTTTACACAATTTAGAAGACGATGAAACGATGCTTGTTCAATCTGGGAAACCAGTTGCGGTGTTTAAAACACACACGGATGCACCGAGAGTGTTAATTGCAAACTCAAATCTTGTGCCAGCTTGGGCAAATTGGGACCACTTCCATGAGCTTGATAAAAAAGGCTTAATGATGTATGGACAAATGACAGCTGGAAGCTGGATATATATCGGCAGCCAAGGGATCGTTCAAGGCACATATGAAACGTTTGCTGAACTTGGACGCCAGCATTTCAATAGTACACTAAAAGGAACGATATCTCTAACAGCCGGATTAGGTGGTATGGGTGGAGCACAGCCTTTAGCTGTCACTTTAAATGAAGGTGTTTGTATTGCTATTGAGGTAGATCGAACTAGAATTCAACGACGCATTGAAACACGCTATCTAGATATAATGACAGAAAGTATTGATGAAGCTATACAATTGGCACGTGAAGCGAAGGAACAGGGGAAACCACTATCGATTGGCTTATTAGGAAACGCTGCAGAAGTATTACCAGAAATGATTAGCAAAGGATTTACTCCAGATGTACTAACAGATCAAACGTCCGCACATGATCCAATTAATGGATATATACCTTTAGGCTATTCTCTAGAGAAGGCAGATGAGTTACGTAAAGCTGATCCAAAAGCATATGAGAGTGAATCTAAGAAGAGTATTGCTGAACATGTAAAAGCGATGTTAACAATGCAGGAACTAGGTGCGATTACTTTCGACTATGGTAATAACATTAGGCAGGTAGCAAAGGATGAAGGAGTGGACAAAGCTTTTAATTTCCCTGGCTTTGTACCAGCTTATATTCGACCACAGTTTTGTGAAGGAAAAGGGCCTTTCAGATGGGTTGCTTTATCAGGAGACCCAGAAGATATTTATAAGACGGATGAAGTCATTTTACGTGAGTTTAGCTACAATAAACATTTATGCAATTGGATTAAAATGGCTCGTGAAAAAATCCAATTTCAAGGGTTACCATCTCGCATTTGTTGGTTAGGTTATGGAGAGCGCGCTAAATTTGGGAAAATTATTAATGACATGGTTGCTAGCGGTGAGTTGAAAGCACCAATTGTTATTGGACGTGATCATCTAGACTCTGGTTCAGTAGCTTCACCAAATCGTGAAACTGAAGGCATGATGGACGGAAGTGATGCAGTAGCTGATTGGCCAATTTTGAATGCCTTAATAAATAGCATCGGTGGTGCAAGCTGGGTGTCTGTACATCATGGTGGTGGTGTAGGAATGGGATATTCATTGCATGCAGGTATGGTCATCGTTGCTGATGGAACACCAGAAGCTGCAAAAAGGCTTGAACGTGTGTTAACGACAGATCCTGGTATGGGAGTTGTTCGTCATGCAGATGCGGGGTATGATTTAGCGAAAAAGACAGCAAAAGAAAAAGGTATACACATTCCAATGATGGATTAAGGGGAGGAGGGTAATTATGAAACCACTTTTTATTAGAAATGCAAATGAAGTGATAACGCTGAAAGGTAGTTCAGAACATCCACGTAAGTTAGAGCAAATGGAAAACCTTGAAGTAATTAAAGGCGGCAGTGTCTGGTTGGAGAACGACAAAATCATAGCTGTTGGTACGGATGAACAACTACATGAACAATTTAAGAATCGAATTGATGAAGCAGAAGTGATTGATGCGCGAGGCAAAGTGATCTTACCTGGCTTAGTAGATCCGCATACACATTTAGTGCATGCAGGAAGCCGGGAAAATGAATTTAATATGCGCCTAAAAGGTGCGAGCTATATGGATATTATGAATGCTGGTGGTGGCATCCATGCATCGACAAAAGCAACAAAGGAAGCAAGTCATGATCAATTGTACGCGGAAAGTAAACGTAGATTAGATCAGTTTTTACTTCATGGTGTTACGACTGTGGAAGCGAAAAGTGGCTATGGCTTAGCATTAGAGCATGAAATAAAGCAGCTTGAAGTAGCAAAACAGCTCAATGAAGATCACGTCATTGACATTGTTTCTACTTTTATGGGTGCACATGCGGTACCTGCCGAGTATAAAGACCGACCTGATGAGTTTGTAGATATCGTTGTAAATGAAATGATCCCTACGGTTGCTCAGACAAAACTTGCTGAATTTAATGACGTATTTTGTGAACACGGTGTGTTTACACCGGAGCAATCAAAGCGTATTTTACAAGCTGGATTGGAACATGGCTTACTTCCTAAAATCCATGCAGATGAGATTGAGCCATATGGCGGAGCAGAAACTGCAGCAGAAGTTGGAGCAGTATCGGCTGACCATTTGCTTAAAGCTTCGGAAAAAGGTATGGAAATGATGGCAGAAAATGATGTTATAGGCGTGTTGCTCCCAGGAACAGCATTTTTCCTCATGGCTGAATTTGCAAATGGGCGCAAAATGATTGATAAAGGTGTCCCAGTAGCTTTATCTACTGATTGTAACCCTGGGTCTTCACCTACTGTTTCATTGCCATTTATTATGAATCTAGGCTGTTTAAAAATGGCCATGACTCCTGCTGAAGTCATTTGTGCTGCAACAATCAATGCTGCTCATGCGATCAAACGAGGACAAGAAATAGGTAGTATTGAGGTCGGAAAAAAAGCAGATATATTAATTGTCGATGTACCGAATTATATGCAATTACCATACCATTACGGCATGAACCATACTGATACAGTTATTAAAAACGGAAAAATTGTCGTTGATGGAGGGAAGCTTTGTGTCTAATTATCCGTACCCTTTGCTTAAGCGACCACCATTTAGCTGGGATAGAAACGAGAATATAACAGAACCTAAAGTACATGAATGGATTGAAACATTACCCGTAAATCATGATGTTAAGTGGGAGAACTTTGATATTTCTATTTTAGGAATACCTCTTTCACGATCATCAATTAGTGCATCAGCCGCGAGTGAGAATCCTGAGGCGATGCGCAGAGAATGGAAGTCTTTTACGACATATAATATTGATTATGACATTGATTTAACGGATCTTTCTGTAGTAGATTTAGGTGATGTCAAACAGCATGTTACAGACATTGCATTGTGTCATCAAAATATTACCGATGCAATGGTAGCAATGCGTCAACATCATCCACATGTGTTCCCAATCATGCTCGGTGGAGATCATTCTATTACTGCAATGCTAGTGAAAGGGTGGAAGCAGTCACATCCTAATGAGAAAATAGGTATTTTACAGTTTGATACTCATTTTGATTTACGAGATGTAGATGAATTTGGTCCAGCGAACGGTACTCCAATTAGAAATCTTATTGAAAACGAGATAGTACAAGGTAAGCATGTATATAATATAGGCCTTCACGGTTTCTTTAATGCGAAATCATTAAAGAACTATGCGGACGAGTGTGGGCTGAATTATACGACACTACGTGAGGCTCGTAAGCAAGGGGTTGAACACGTAGTAAAGCGAGCAATAGATGAACTGAGTAAACAGGTAGATACAATATATTTGACTGTTGATATGGATGTACTAGATATTACTGCTGGACCTGGGGCACCGGCTGCAACACCAGGTGGGATGAGAGCAGATGAGTTGTTTGATGCAGTTTATATTGCTGGTCAAAGTGACAAAGTGAAGGCAATGGATATTGTTTGTCTTGATCCACATAAGGATCAAGCAAATTCAACTGTCAAAGCAGGCGTACATGTCATGCTATCGTTTTTATCTGGATATGTTAATAGATCAAGTGAAAAGAGCTCTGTTCGTTAATTCTCTCATTTCACACAATGATGCTTTTATGAACGTGTCAATTTATAAATTTCAATTCTGAAAGCTTTTAAGATAGTGCTATAATAATAATCCTGCTCATATGTAAAGTGTACCCTTTGTAAAGGACAGTTTTAAAAAAGCCTAGGCTACATTAAGAAGGTGATCTCTGTATTGAACAGGGGTCATCCTCTTTAAATTCCATTGATATCTGTATTTATTGTA